>NZ_QJUE01000006.1 GCF_003208055.1 Prochlorococcus marinus XMU1408 | reverse complement strand
TTTGTAACTATTACTAAACCAATGCAACCAGTTGGGGATTTTTTAATTTCGAGCAATTCTCTAATTTACTTTTGAAGCTTACTGAAAATAATATTAATATTATTTTAATTATGCATTCTACGATTGATCCAGTTGATAATAATCAAAAACAACTAAGAAGCATTTCTAGTGTATTAAAAATTTGTACTCGTATACTTGTTCATTCTATAGAAGATTTGAATAGATTAAAATGTTTAGATTTGATAGATAATGTTAGCTTATTTCCTCATGGAATTTTAGATTTTGATAGTCAGAAAAGAAGGAAAATAAAGAATATATTTGGTAAAGCTTTTTTAAGTTTGAAAAATCGAGTTATAGCATCTTATGGCTTTTGTTTACCTAATAAAGGTTATGAAGAGTTGATTTATGCAATTCATATATTGAAGAAAAAGAAATTCAATATTAAATTGAGATTATTTTGTGCTATTTATGATGAAAATAATTTAGATTACTTTATTAAATTAAAGACTTTAATAGAGCAGCTGAATTTAGCTAATTTAGTTACTTTAAATGGTGATTATATGACAGACGAGGAGAGTTTGAATTTACTTGTAAATAATGATTTAATTATTTTTCCATATCAAAAAACAAGTGAGTCTTCAAGTGCTTCTGTTAGACATGGCTTGGCAACAGGTAGGCCAGTTCTGGTGACTCCTAATAGTATATTTAATAATATTTCTAGTTTTGTTGAGTATTTACCAGGTTTTGATCCTGAAAATATTGCAGATGGATTAATTGATTGGTACACAAATAGGAAATACGTTATGGAGTCTGATGACTCAAGAAATGAATTAATAAATAAACAAAAATTCAAAAATGTTTCTAAACTATTAATCAATATGATTCGCAGTTTAGAAATTAATTCATAATAAGTTGATTTGTTATTAGTAATTTAATGAATCATTTTATTTATTAATAAATCAATATTTATTTTTGCTTTCCATCCTAAATCACGGCTGAGTTGTTCTGGATTCCCAAAATTTTTCATTATTTCTGTTGCTCGAAATAAATTTTCATCTATTTCTACATGCTCTTCCCAGTTGAGAGCATATGCAGAAAATACTTTAGATATAAATGTTTTTAAGCTAGTTGCTTTACCAGTGCAAATTACATGATCTTTTATTTGTCCCGCGTTTGTCATTAAATAGACTGCTTCCATATATTCAGAAGCACAACCCCAGTCTCTTATGATTTCAATATTTCCTAGCTTGAGTTTTAAATCATTTTTCTCTTTAATAGCTTTTGCTGCTCTAATGATTTTTTGAGTAACAAATGTCTGTGGTCTTAATCGAGATTCGTGATTGAACATTACTCCTGTCATGCATTTTAAGTTATGTACATTTCGATAAAATTTAACGAGATTAAAACTAGTTTGCTTACTAATTCCATAGGGATTTTGAGGGTTTTGAACAGTTGAAATATCAGCTCCTTTTTCAGTATCTCCAAAAATTTCACTGCTTCCTGCAAAAAATATTTTTGATTCTAAGCTTGCGTTCTTAACCGATTCTAGAATATTTATTGTACCTTGAATTATACCTTGAGTTGTTTCTATGGGCTCTTCAAAAGATTTGCCTACTGAAGATTGAGCAGCAAAATTGTATATCTCATTAGGTTTGTTTTGACTAATTATCGATGAAATAAGTTCTATATTCCTTATATCTCCAGAGATAAAATCTATATCTTTATCTATGCCCAATTTTAAAATGTTGTTTCTTGTGTTGTCGGAGTTCCTCGAAAATCCAATAACTCTATAACCTTTTTTAAGCAATAAGAGGCTAATTAGTGATCCATCTTGACCATTACATCCTAAAACCAAGGCAGTTTTGCTATTCAATTGAGTCTTAAAACTGGATTTATTTTGTTCTATTAGTTTAGGGCAACTAGATCATTCATCTCAATTATCGGGTCGGAATTCATATTTTTTGGACAAATAATTAAGTTATTTAGATGTTTTTTGTTTGTGGTGTGCACTTTGATATCTGGTTAATTCGTTTACATAAAAACTCTCTTTGTCCACATGAACAAACAAAAAAAAATCGCTATTAAAAACTTATTTGTGCTTGTTTCAAACTCAAAAATTTCTCTCGAAAACCTGTGATACAAATAGATTATGACTGAAAGCCTCTCCTCTTTGTAATTGCTAAAAGATTCTTCTCATGTGTGGAATTAATAAAAGATGTAATTAATAGTTTGTTCGGATTTCCTTGTTTAACCAGATAAAAATCTTGCGGTCAGGGGACATGAAACATATACTTACGGGGATTCTGTTTCATTCAGGTTATATACTGCCTGTCCATAAACAGATAGCCGCAGTTTACCTGCGGAGATCACTACCCGATTAAGAAATTCTCTCCCCATGGCCAACGCGACTAGCACACAACTCCAAGAGCTTTACGTTGCATACTTCGGGCGCGCTGCTGATCCCACCGGTCTTGATTACTGGACTGAAAAAGGGATTACCACATCGAAGTTCGCAGCTGACATGTATGCTCAGGCGGAATTTAAAGATGTATACGGCAGTCTCTCTACTGAGTCTCAAGTAAATCAAATTTATAAAAACCTCTTCGATAGAGAAGCCGATGTAGATGGCTTGAACTATTGGACTCTTGAAATAAATTTGGGGAAAATACAACTTGCTGAGATTGCAAACCACCTTATTTACGCTGCTCAAAATAATGCAGGTAGCGAAGACGACAAAACAGCGTTAACTAACAGAACTAACGCTGCAGTTGCTTATACAGCAAAGGTTAAAGAAAGTTCAGAGGCTATTTTAGCTTTCCAAGCTGAATCTACTGATCCTTGGGTTGCTGGTGACAACATCACTGAAGCCATATCTTATCTATCAGGAATTGATAAGGACACAGCTCATACAGATGCTGGCATTGCTGCAAGCGTTACAACTATTACTGATAACGGTCCATCTGGTACTTCTCAAACCTTTACATTTACTACAGGTGTTGACAAGTTCAATGGTGGAAATGGAGCTGACATATTCAATGCCAACCTAACTACTAACTCCACAAACACTCTTAACGCTTTCGATGAGATTACTGGTGGATCTGGCTTAGACAAGCTATACGCAGATATCAGAACAGCAGTTACTCCTGCCAAAATCTCAGGTGTTGAGGAGATTCATGCAACCTTCTCTGGTGCAGTTACTTTTGGGGTAACAAATGCAACTGATCTGACAACAATTAACAACGTTTCCAGTACTGCAAATGCAACATTTACTGGAATAGCTGCTGGAGCAACATCATTCTCTGTTTCAGATGTAGCTTCCAGTACAACTAATTTTGGTTATCTATCAACAACTGGTTCACAGGCAGCCACAGTTGCATTAAATAACGTAACTGGTGGTAGTGATGCAGAGATTTCAATAGACGGCGTTGAAACTCTTACTTTTAACTCTAATACCGCAGCTAGCACTTATGAAATTGCAGCTGATGCAGCGACAACAGTCAATTTCGGTGGAGCTGCTGATCAAACAGTTGTACTAGATGCAACAACAGTTAATATCAGCAAATTTGATGCTTCTACAGCTACTGGCGATGTCACACTTACTGGTATTAACCAAACAGGTGTTGGAGGATCTGTTGATCTAACCGTTACCGGTGGAGCAGGAAATGACTCTCTTACTCTTACGGCTAACACTGGTCAAAATTTGAGTGTTTCTGGAGGTGCTGGTGATGACACAATTACCAACACTGCTCTTGCAATTACTGACACAGTTGATGGTGGAGACGGTACAGATACCATCGTTACTAATAACGCAGTTGCAATAGTCTTAGATAACGCAACAAGAACAACATTCACAAATGTTGAAGCGATTACTATTAACAACGAATTCGATGGAAGCTTAAGTACTCAGTTGATTGCTGAATCTATTGATACAGTTAATTTGACTCTTGCTAATGCAAATATCATTGACTCGGCTGAAACCATCACTGGTGGAGCTGGATCTTTCACTGTAAACATCGGTAATACTTCAACTGATGCTAATGGTGTCTTAGCTGCGGCTCTAACAGTTGCTGACACTGGATCAGCTACAACAGATAGTCTTACTATTGCCAACAAAGCAAAGACATCTGCTGGCGCTAACGTTGATATCTTCGGTGCTACCGCTTTCACATCTACTGGATATGAGAACGTAACTATCGATACTGGTACAGGATCTGGTGCAGATCAACTTGATATAACTACTCTAACGATCACTCCTGACTCGATTACAGGAACTGCTGTATCTCTAACTCTGACTGGTACCAACGCAATCGATATTGCTACAAGTCTTACAACAACTGCAACAGGTCTGATGACTGTTGATGCTTCAGGCTTGACAGCGCAGGATACAGGTACAGACACCTTAGTTATCTCTGTAACTGCTCAGGGAACTTCAGGTACAGCAAGTATTACTGGATCTTCTGGAGAAGATACAATTATAGTTGGAAACTTTGCTTCAACAATCAAAGGTGGAGACGGTAATGACTCACTAGTTGGCGGTACAGCTAATGACGCTATTTACGGTGGTGACGGTAATGACACTATTACCGGTTCTGGAGGTAACGATATTTACGATGGTGGAGCTGGTGATGACTCGTTTACTGTTCAGGGTACCTCTGTAAATCTTGATGCAGGTTCAGGTAACGACACAGTTAACATGGACGCCACATTGTCCTCTGGTGACACAGTTAAAGGTGGAGCCGGAACCGACATTTTGGCGATAGATTCAGCGGCTACTGCTACATCCTCTGAAGGCGTTACAGGATTTGAAACACTAAGAGTTGATTCTGAGCTTTCTCAGGACATGGTTCAGTTTACTAACAACTCTGGTTTCACCAGAATTGAAATGAATCATGCTGGTACCGTTAGCATTACCAATGCTAGTAATACAGTTACTGAGTTTTCCGTCCGAGACCAGGGTGCATCTGATACAACTACCTTTGATCGTTTGTTAGATAACTCTTCTAACACTCTTACCGTTCAAGCTCATACTGATGCAGCTACAAGTATTATTTCTTTGATCGTTGACGACGAAGAAACATTGACGATCGATGATGGTGCTATTGATTCAGCTCTAGCCTTTGTTATTACTGATCTTCACGCTGAAGATCTTGTGACATTGAACATCACTGGTGGATCGAATTTCACAATAACGAACGCTATACAGTCTCAGGCAACCGCAGTTCTAACAACTATTAACGCTTCTACTAACACTGGAACAGTTAGTATCGATGCAGATAATGCAACTTTGGGACTAACCTTTACTGGTTCGACTACAGCAGCTAACACACTATCTGGTGGTGCTGGTGGAGACACCATTACTGGTGGTGGTGCTGCAGATACACTTACTGGTGATGGTGGTAGCGACTCGATCACTGGTGGTGATGGAGCAGATACACTTACTGGTGGTAATGGTGCAGATACAATCCTTGGTGGTGCTGGAGCTGATGTGATCTCCGCGGGTGGTGGAAAAGACTCAGTCACTGGTGGTGCTGGTGCAGACACATTTAGGCTGTACGCTACCGCCTCTAATAATGACGAGATTACTGACTTTGATGCATCACAGACTGACCTAGTTGCATTTGATATCTCTGATATCGAGGGTTTGACAGCTGTCACTGACTTTGTAGAACTTGATGCAACTACTGTTGCAGCAGCTACTGGAGTCATCTTGAGTGTTAACGCTACTGCTGCTGTTGACCTTGATAGTGCTGATACAAACGTTACTTCTGCTGCATTCCAGTGTAACTATTCAAGTGCTTCAGAGTTACAAGCAGATATGAGATCAAACTTAACTGTTGCAGCTACCTTTATTGCTGGTGACGGTATCCTTGTTTTCTATGATGATGGAACAAACACTACAGCTGCTATTGCAACTACAGCTGGTGGTGGTGGAAACGCAGTCCTAACTGACTGGGTTGTTGCTGATATAGCTACCTTCACCGGTGTTACTGATGCGACATCAATCGTTAGTGCTAACTTGACTACATTTAGAGCATAACTATTTAGTTAACCTCCCCCTCCTTTGGAGGGGGTAATTTTTTTAAAAGCCACTACATAGTGGCTTTTTTTTTAACTATTTTTATTTTTTCTTATTTTTGTTGAGACTTAATTCTTTTATTTTTTAATAACATAGATGATTTCAACAATTTTTTATCATCCTGAAGCCTACAGCACCTCTGGTTCAAAATTAATGGGGAGAAATGCAGCTGGCGAATCATTTCTTCGTGGATATTTAACTCATAGTAATACTGATGAATTTTGGGTTCTTGTAGATGATCCTAAGTATGCAAAAGAATATTTAGAAAAAGTACTTTCTTTCGGAAGGTCTGAACCCGTTAAAGCTATTTTCAATAATTCTCTTAACGCACTCTCTGAATCTGGCTTAGTCTTCTATCCAGGTCCTGATATTTCTAAATATTCTTTTAGACGTGCTTCACTTGAACGACATGGATCATGGAGCCTTTGTGGAATAACACATACGACATCTTCAATCAGAGCAATGGATGCGATTGTTGATTTAATTTCAAGTCCAATTTACCCTTGGGATTGTCTTATTTGTACTAGTAATGCATCTAAAGCAAATGTGGAAAATATCTTACAAGCACAGGTTGATTTTCTTAGGAATAGACTTGGAATTACAACATTTGTTTTACCTCAACTACCAGTTATACCTCTTGGTATTCACACAGATGATTTCGTATTTACTCCTTTTCAAAAAGATTCTGCTCGCAAAGAACTTCAAATATCATCCGATGCAATTGTTGTTCTCTTTATGGGGCGATTGTCTTTTCATGCTAAGGCCCATCCTTTGGTGATGTATCAAGCGTTAGAAGCCGCAGTTCAAGCTACAAATAAAAATGTTGTCCTTGTTGAATGTGGATGGCATGCAAATGAATACATTGCGAAAGCTTTTGTTGAAGCAGCTAAAACGAGTTGTCCTAATATATCTGTTTTAAATTTAGATGGTCGGAATAAAAGTAATAGAGATTTAGCTTGGGCGAGTGCAGATATTTTCTGCTCTTTTTCCGACAATATTCAGGAGACTTTTGGTATTACTCCTATTGAGGCCATGGCTGCAGGGCTTCCTGTTGTGGTTTCTGATTGGGATGGCTATAAAGATACAGTGCGAGATGGAATAGATGGTTTTCGTATTCCTACAACTATGCCTTCAGCTGGCTTGGGAAATGATTTATCATATCGCCATGCATTAGGACTGGATACTTACGATATGTATTGTGGGAAAACCTCTTCTTTAGTTGCCGTTGATGTAAAAGAGGCTACTAATGCATTTATCAAATTATTTGATTCACCTGATTTAATACGTCAAATGGGTAAGGCAGGTAGAAAACGTGCAATAGATTCATATGATTGGAGAGTGATAATTTCCAAATATGAATCGCTTTGGTTGCGTTTAAGAGATATCAGAGAGACTCATGTAAAAGAATTAAAACCTTTGAAGTATCCATGGCCTGCTCGTATGGATCCTTTTCATTCTTTCTCACATTATTCAACATATAATCTTTCAACAGACACACTATTTTCCCTGCTTGATAATGACCTTCAAGTAGCTATGCAAAGATTAGATAGCTACTTTAAATTAGATATGGTCAATTTTACGAAAGATATACTACCAAGTTATGATGAAATATATCAAATCTTGAAAGCAGTAGAAAGTGCTCCTCAATCAGCACTAGAGATAATCAGTAGATTTCCTGAAAAACGTCAATCTTTTATTTTTAGGAGTTTGACTTGGTTTCTCAAAATTGGCATTTTGATGAAATTAGATCAACCAAATAATTTTGGTAATGTTGTTGAAGATAAATTGATATGAAAATTCTTTTTATTCATCAATGGTTCCCTGGGCAGTTTAGACATTTAGCTCCCTTTTTACTAAGTAAAGGTCATACTTTATTTGCCATGTCAATGAATCCTAGTCTTGGAAACAAGTGGCAAGGTATCGAAATTATTCAATATAAAGCCGAACGTTTTTCTACGCCTAATATTCATCCTTGGGTTACTGACTTTGAAACCAAAATTATTAGAGGTGAGGCTTGTTTTAGGAAAGCAATAGTTATGCGAAAAGAGGGATTTTATCCCGATTTAATCATTGCTCATCATGGGTGGGGGGAAAGTTTATTTTTGAAGGAAGTATGGCCTAAAGCGAAGCTTGGTATCTATTGTGAATTTTTTTATTTAAATAATGGAGCAGATACTGATTTTGATCCAGAATTTCCAGTTCTTGATGTTGGGAATGTCTGTAGATTGCGTTTAAAGAACTTGCAACATCTTTTGCAATTTGAGGATGCGGATGCTGGAATTTCTCCAACTCATTGGCAAGCTAGTACTTTCCCAGAATCCTTTAGATCAAAGATAAGTGTTATTCACGATGGTATTGATACTCAAAAAGTTATACCTAATAAAAATGTGCAAATGACTATTAATCAAAACCATGTACTGACTAAAAATGATGAGGTGATTACCTTTGTGAATCGAAATTTGGAACCATATAGGGGATATCACATTTTCATGAGATCATTGCCGGAGTTGCTTAAACGGAGGCCCAAAGCAAGAATTCTTATAGTTGGTGGAGATGATGTTAGTTATGGTACAAGGCCTGAAAATGGAGAAACCTGGAAAAACATTTTTGCAGCAGAGGTTCGGCCTCATATTGATAGCGTCGATTGGGGAAGAGTGCATTTCCTTGGAAATATCGAATATAAAAAATTTTTACCTCTTCTTCAATTATCCACTGTCCATATTTATCTGACCTATCCATTTGTTCTTTCATGGAGTTTGATTGAGGCGATGAGTTGTGGTTGTGCAATTGTGGCAAGTGATACGAAACCTTTACATGAAGTTATTGCAAATAATCAAACTGGGAAATTAGTTAATTTTTTTGATATTGAGAATTTGGTTAATCAAGTTTGTCATCTTCTTGATAGTCCTGAAGATAGAGAACGACTAGGTAATAATGCAAGAGATTATGCTAAAGAGAATTATGATTTAAAGAATATTTGTTTGCCTAAACAAATAGAATGGGTTGAGAGATTATTAAACTAAAAATTGACTAATTAAGAGATTTTAATGAATCTGCTTTATCACTAAATTTCTTTAGTAGTAATTGCAAATAAGTGACTTTTCTTAGTTTGATATTTGCAGTTAAACTCATTCCTGCTTGAAGAGGAAGAGTTTTTCCTGATTTAAGTTTTAAAACTTGATTCTTTAATGTTATCTTTGCTGGAAAGCGAAATCCTTTTCTTTCTGTTGGGTTAGGAGGCAATGCATCTGATCCTATACTCGTCACTGTTCCCTCTATAACGCCAAAATCCGATGCAGGAAAAGAGTCAATACTAATATCAGCATTTTTTCCTACTTTTACAAAGCCAATTTTTCTTGGATCAATATCAATTTTAGCTAGGAGATTATCTTTAGGCACAATTTTTAAAACAGGTTCGCTGGTGCTTGCAACGTATCCTGGACCCTTAGGCTTTAAATCAAATACTATTCCATCAATTGGAGAAATGATTTCTTGATAACTCATTTGCACTCTATTAGTTGCAATACGTTGTTTAATATCTTCTATCTTTTCTTGTTGTTGTAAGTATTGAAGTTCTGAAACTGCTCCTTCTTTAACAAGCAAACTTAATTTTTTTGCAATGATATTATTTAGTTCAAGATTTTTTTGAAGAGAATTATTTCTGGATTCGGTAATTTGAGTATCTAAAAGAATTAATATTTGATCTTTTTTTACAGAATCTCCTTCATTAACTAAAACTTTACTCGTTACACCTTCAATAGGCATTTGGACGTCAATTACACCACCTTTAGGTTGAAGTTTTCCTGCAGCGATGACCACTTCATCAGTCTCTGCAACAGCAAGCCAAGTTACCGCAAAACCTGCACTTCCCATGATGAACCAAGTAATTGTCCTGGCCCAGAATTTTGATTGAGATAGAATTACATGGTTATTATTTGAAATGCGTCCAAAATTATTTACTTTATCCTGGAGTAACTGAAATAAGAGTATTGGATCGAATAAATTAGAGTTAAATTTCCCATTGAATTTTTGTATTAAGTGTTTTGAATTAACCTTTCCCTTAAAACTTGTAATGAACTGATTAGGATTTATTTTAACAATAAAATTTTTGTTGATTTTTGAGATTTTTTTTAATAATTTATTATCCATAATTTTAATTTGACTCTTGTTGGCAATAGAGAGCAAAATATCTTCCTTTGAGATTCATCAGTTCTTCATGAGTACCAGTTTCTACAATAGTGCCTTCATGTAGCATTAAAATTAAATCTGAATTTTTTACTGTACTTAATCTATGAGTTATAAAAAATACAGTTCTACCCTTACTTGATGATCTAAGTCCTTCGCAAACTTTTCTTTCCGTTTCATAATCAAGTGCACTTGTAGCTTCATCCATTATTAACAACTTTGGATTGCTCAAGAGAGTCCTTGCTATTGCTATTCTTTGTTTCTGTCCTCCCGATAGTCCAGATCCTCTTTCTCCTATGTTTGTGCTATAGCCATCATTTAAATCCATAATAAAATCATGAGCATTGGCAATTCTTGCGGCTTTAACAATTTCCTCGCTTGGTGCCTCTGGATCAGTAAGAGCAATATTACTATTGATACTTCCAGCAAATAGAAGTGGTTCTTGAGGGACAATTCCTATCTGCCTTCTTAATGAATAAAGTTCAACTTTATTGACATCGTAATTATCAATCAGCACTTTGCCACCTTGAGGCTTATAAAGCCTCGGTAGTAATTTCATTAATGTACTTTTTCCACTACCACTTTGCCCAACAACTCCGACAAACTGGCCAGATTTTATTTTTAAATTTATATTTTTTAGAATTACATCTTTATCATCGTTAAAAGTAAAAAAGATATTTTTAAATTCAACATTACCAGTAATACTTGGTAAAGGAATTTTTTCTTTATCTTTATCTGAGGTCTCTTCAGGAGTATCAATAATATCTCCTAATCTTTCAAAGGATACTCTTAGTTCTTGTATATTTTGCCATATGGTACTAAGTCTTAGTAGTGGTTGAGTCACGTAAGAAGAAATAATCCTAAATGCAATTAGTTGCCCAAGTGTTAACTCACCTTTGAGAACAAGAGAAGCTCCAGCCCAAAGCACTACAAGCTGCGAAATTTGTTGAAGCACTTGACTAGTCTCTCCAAGGGCTGTTCCAGTAATAGTTTTCTGAAAAGATTTAGCAATATATGTGTTATAAAGCTCTTGCCATTTCCATCTACTAACTCTCTCTACATTTTGAGCTTTAACAGTTTGTATCCCTGTTAAGATTTCAACAAGATGACTTTGTGTTTTTGCATTTTCTTGGGCAATCTCTCTTATTTGCCTTCGAATTAATGGAGTCCCTACTAAAGTTATTAGTATTTGAATAGGAACTACACCTAAAGCAAGTAGTGTAAGTAACCAGCTATAAAATAGCATTACAATTATGTATATGAGCGAAAAGGCTGCATCTAAAATTGTTGTTAAAGCTTGACCAGTTAAAAAATTTCTAATTTTTTCTAATTCTGCAACCCTACTTCCTAATTCTCCTACAGGTCTTCGATCAAAATAATTTAGAGGTAAACGAAGTAAATGATCTATAACCTCTGCTCCAAGCCTTGTATCTATTCTATTGGTAGTTTCAGTAAATAAAAATGTTCTTAAACTTCCTATGATTCCTCCAAGTATAGTTATAACTACTAATGCTAATCCTAGAATTTGTAAAGTATCCATGCTTCTTTGATTAATTACTTTGTCTATAATTATTTGAATCATTAATGGATTAGCTAAACCAAAAAGTTGTACAACAAATGAGGCAAGCAAAACTTGAGATAGAACACCTTTATATTTATTAATTGATGGTAGTAGCCATTGAATTCCAAACTTTACTTCAGGTGTTTGCTCGTGCTTTTCTACAGACAATAATTCAATAAATCCTTCAGGAAAAGATTCATTAAAGTGTTCAGGCTGAATTTTAATAGAACCCTCACTAGGTGAAATTATTTCTAGAAAATCTGATCGGCTTTCTTTAACAACAGCAAAGGCTTCCTTCCAGACAATTAATGATGGAGATGGAAGCCTATTTGCAAATTTTGCAGGTAATTTTGTTGCAAAACTCCGGAGACCCATCATAGAGGTAATACTTCCTAAAAGTTGTATAGTTGGCTTCTTCCCACTTGTTAAATTGTCGCGAAGTATCTTATCAATTGCATCTACTCTATAGGGTAGATTTAATTCTGACGCCAACATTTGTAAGCATGCAATTGTTTCTCTTAATTCACCTTTAGCACGTATAATTTTGAAATTCTTATTATTCTTATATTGACCCATATCTTCAACAGTTTCATAAATATCAGGGTTAGTATATTCGGAATCTGAAACTGAGAAATCCCCATTATTTAATGTATCATTGTTTGAATCTATTGAACTAGATAATTGAGATATTTTTTCATAAATCTCTTTAGGAATTTCAAAAACTCTCCCATCCAGTTTGCCCCTAATACTAATTTTTTTTCTAACATTAATTAAATCATAAAGTCTGTATCCATCTATATTATCGCTTCCAGCAATGCTAACGTAATCTTCTTTTGGTTCTAATATTTCTTCGTCTACAATTGATTTTAATCTAATATTTTTTATTAAGATATTGATTAATTCTTTTAAATTAAATATTTTTTTCGGGAGATTTTCGTTTAAATGATTCGCAATTGAATATATCTCAGGAAATTGAATTTTGCTTTGACACCAGTCTCTAAAATTTAAATCATTTTCATATAAATCTAAAATAATTGTATCAGATAAACCTATGGCAATTAATTCATTAACTGCCATGATTTCTTCGCAACCATGAGCTCTTAAAATTGATGAAAGACCAACAAAAGTAATTGGTTTAAGTTTGACAATGGTCTCAGAACTCATACCATTATCATGAAGAAATCTTGCTTGTCCTTGAAGAATAATAAAAACTTTATTTGGTATTATTTCTTTTTTGCAGAGTGGCTGCCCAAGAGAGAATTTTATTAATTGAGCATCTGCTTTTAACTTTTCAATGTTAGCTGCATCGATATTTTTAAAAGCTTCTATTTCTCTAAAATTAATATTCATGTGTATTAGTTATATTATTTTTCAGGGTTTTTATTGAGGATATTTTGTCTGAGCTCTTCAGACTTAGTTTCTATATAGTCGTTAAATAGTTCTTCTCCCATTTTTTTTCGCATAAATTCATCTAATTCAGCTGCATCATAAGATTCTAGTCTGGTCACTACATAGAAACCTTGTACTTGCAGTGGTTGATTAATGAAGCCTGGCTCACTTGTTCTTAAAATCTGTAGAACACCAGGATGTGTTTTTGCTGCCTCAATTGGGCCAACAATACCTCTAGTTCTCTTTTCTATCCCCTCTGAATACTTGGCCGCAAGGTCTTCGAAGCAAGCTTCTTTTTCGATAATCCTTTGATATAGTTCTTGAGCTTTATAAGGATCTTTAACTCTAATAATACTGTAAATGATGATATCTAATTGAGATTTCCTTTTAAGAAATCTGGCATCTAACTTGTTTGAAAAATTCTGTTGGTAAAATTCTTGGAGCTTTAAATTTTGAAGAGCTGCATGCTCAAATTCAATTTTTTGCAAATTTTGAGACTTTAGCCATTCTTCAAACTTTTCATCATCAGTTAATCCATATTTTTCTTTAATTTTCTCAATATTTTTTTTTTCTATCTCTTTCTCTATAGTTAAATTATCTAGCTCGCTTTTTATTAGCTCAGTTTTTATCAAAGGGAATAAAAGTCTATTTTTTTCAAGTAATAAAATAGATTTATTGGATAGACAATCTAAAGTCTCTAACATTAGTTAAAAACTTTTAAGATTCAACAGCATTTTTAAGTGCTGTGGAGTATGCAACTTGAGCTGTTTTTGCTACTGCCAAAAGTGATTGAAGTCTATTGATTTCGGTCTGAACAAATTGAAGACTTGCAAAATTTTTCTTTGCATCATCAGAAAATGAATCAGTATCATAATCTTTTCCATCAATAGTAATTTTAGCCATTTTTTTATTAAAAACTAATTATTTATACTCTTTGAATGAAGACTATGTCTAGTTCGGTTACCCGACGAAATATGTTTCGATTTGAATTTCTTAAAGATTGATTAGTGGAATTAATTTCATATAAACCTAACTTCTTGAAACGTTAGTTGAATTTGTAAATAGTTTTATAATTCTTCGAGATTCTTAGAATTGTATTGAGACTTCACTTTTTATTATTATGAATTTTATTAATACCTTAAGTTGATAAATTAATATTAGAATATCTAATTTTCATGAAATCTACATATATGTTTGTTTATTAGGTATTCATATGAAAAACAAAATCTAATTTTTTAGTTTAATTCTTTTTTTGCTTCATTTAAATCATTTTTTATCATTTCTGAGATCATTTCTTTTAAAGAGATTTTAGGGAGCCAACCAAGCTCTTGCCTAGCTTTACTAGCATCTCCAACTAATGTTTGAACTTCAGAAGGACGATAATACTTTTTATTTACTCTGATCACGATTTTATTATTATCTGATCTTTTTCCAATTTCATCTGATCCTTTTCCTTCCCAAATGATATCTCCCCATTGGAGCTCTTGTGCAGAAAGTTCAATGAATTTTCTTACAGAGATTTGTTGTCCAGTCGCAATTACATAATCTCTTGGTTCTTTTTGTTGGAGCATTAACCACTGCATTTCAACATAGTCTTTCGCATGCCCCCAATCACGTAAAGATTCAAGATTTCCAATATCTAAATATTCTTGAAGACCCAACTCTATTCTGGATAAACTTTTAGTGATTTTTCTCGTAACAAAAGTCTCTCCTCTTCTTGGTGATTCGTGATTAAAAAGTATGCCATTACAAGCAAACATTCCATATGCCTCTCTATAGTTAACAACTATCCAGTAAGCATATAATTTTGCTACTCCATAAGGACTTCTTGGATGAAACGGTGTTTTTTCGTTTTGAGGTGTTTCTTTAACTAGACCGTACAGCTCAGATGTACTAGCCTGGTAAACCTTAGTTTTTTTTGTTAGTCCAAGTATTCTGACAGCTTCAAGTATCCGTAAAGGTCCAAGTGCATCTGTTTGGGCAGTATATTCAGGGGTATCGAAGCTGACGTGAACATGACTTTGGGCACCTAAATTATAGATTTCATCAGGCTGGGCATCATGAATAATGCGAAGGATATTAGTGCTATGTGTTAAATCGCCATAGTGTAATTGAAGCTTTTGATTGTGATCATAATGAGAGAGATTGTCTATCAGTTGTGTATTCTTTTGGCTAGATCGTCTTATCATTCCATGAACTTCATAGCCTTTTTCAAGTAGAAGTTTTGCAAGGTAGCTTCCATCTTGCCCTGTTATGCCTGTGATCAGAGCGGTTTTGTTTTGACTCACCCTTGTTTCTTGACGCTTTTTAGAATCCTACTGTACTGAGCATTCTTAACTATAAAAAAGATTAGAAATCCTGAAAAATTTTATTATATAGCGATTAAATCTTTGTGCTATATTCTTTTTTATTTAAAGTTTATAAACAATTAATTAATAATAATTTGTATATTTAAAATATTTAATCTTTAAGCATTGCAACTCTCATAAACAATATAATATAATAATTGAACTGATATAAACATAAATGTTTGCAAAGTTATTAGGAGATCCAAATGGGAGAAAACTTAAGCGATATTCTCCACTAGTCACAGACATCAATATTTTGGAAGAGGATTTATTGAATATTAGTGATGAAGATTTAAGAACTCGAACATCTAATTTTCGAATAAAGCTTGAAAAGACTTCTTCTTTTGATGAACAGCTTGCTTTGCTTGATAATTTGCTTCCCGAAGCTTTTGCTGTAGTTCGAGAAGCTTCGAAAAGAGTTTTAGGTATGAGGCATTTTGATGTTCAATTGATTGGAGGAATGGTTCTTCATGAAGGGCAAATTGCTGAGATGAAAACAGGGGAGGGTAAAACATTGGTTGCTACTTTGCCCAGTTATTTGAATGCTTTGACAGGAAGAGGAGTTCACGTGGTCACGGTCAACGATTACTTAGCAAGAAGAGATGCTGAATGGATGGGGCAAATCCATCGCTTTCTTGGACTTAGCGTTGGATTAGTTCAACAATCTATGGCCCCTCCAGAAAGAAAAAAGAACTATTCCTGTGACATTACATATGCAACGAACTCTGAGTTGGGATTTGATTATTTGCGAGATAATATGGCAGCTGATAAATCTGAAATTGTTCAAAGAGATTTTCAATTTTGTGTAATTGATGAAGTTGATTCGATTTTGATAGACGAGGCTAGAACACCTTTAATTATCTCTGGACAAGTTGAGCGTCCGCAAGAAAAATACCAAAAAGCTGCTGCAGTTGTAGAGAATTTAAAAAGGGCGATTGATACCAGTAAAGATGGAATTGATCCAGAGGGGGATTATGAAGTAGATGAGAAACAAAGGAGTTGTATCCTTACGGACGAAGGATTTGCTAAAACTGAGGAGCTTTTAAAGGTTAAAGATTTATTTGATCCAAAAGATCCTTGGGCTCATTATGTAACTAATGCTCTTAAGGCCAAAGAACTTTTTGTTAAAGATGTTAATTACATCGTTCGTGATAAAGAAGCGGTAATCGTAGATGAATTTACAGGTAGAGTCATGCCTGGAAGACGATGGAGTGATGGGCAGCATCAAGCCATTGAAGCTAAAGAAAATCTTCCTATTCAGCCAGAGACTCAAACTTTGGCTTCAATTACTTACCAAAATTTCTTTCTCCTATATCCCAGACTGTCAGGTATGACAGGAACTGCAAAGACTGAAGAAGTTGAATTTGAAAAAACATATAAATTGGAAACTACTGTTGTGCCAACCAACCGCAGAATTTCAAGAGAAGATTGGGTTGATCAAGTTTTTAAAACTGAATCGGGTAAATGGAGAGCAGTAGCAAAAGAAACAGCTGATATTCATAATCAAGGAAGGCCGGTTCTAGTAGGTACGACAAGTGTTGAAAAGAGTGAGCTGTTAAGCACTCTTTTGTCGGAGCAACAAATACCTCATAATCTATTAAATGCAAAACCTGAAAATGTTGAAAGAGAAGCTGAAATAGTTGCTCAAGCCGGTCGTTCAGGAGCTGTGACTATTGCTACTAATATGGCTGGAAGGGGGACGGATATAATTCTTGGAGGCAATAGCGACTATATGTCAAGATTGAAAATCAAAGAAATTCTTAGTTCTCGTTTAATAAAACCTGAGGAAGGTCATAAGCCTCCAATTCCTCTTCAACGAAACTCTGAGTCAGTCGGTTTTAGTGAAAGTGAGAAACAACAATCTAAAAGGTCAAAAAAAATCCAATCTGTATCGCTGAAAAATATTTTTCCTGTATTGCTGAGTGAAGAAACTGAACAAAAGCTAGTTTCATTAGCCTCAAAATTAGTCAAAGAATGGGGTGACAGAGCTCTTAGTTCAATTGAGCTAGATGATTATATTGCTACTGCTGCCGAGAAAACACCAACACAGGATAAAAATATCGAGGAATTAAGAAACGCAATACAATTAATAAAAAAAGAATATGAAGTAGTTTTAAATCAAGAAGAAACAAATGTTCGTCAAGCAGGCGGGTTACATGTAATTGGAACTGAACGTCATGAATCTAGAAGAGTTGATAATCAATTGAGAGGTAGATCTGGGAGGCAAGGTGATTTAGGAAGCACACGTTTTTTCTTGTCGTTGGAAGATAACCTTCTACGTATTTTTGGAGGAGATAGAGTGGCAGGTTTAATGAATGCTTTTAGGGTTGAAGAAGATATGCCTATTGAGTCTGGAATGCTTACTCGCTCTTTAGAGGGAGCCCAAAAAAAAGTAGAGACTTATTATTATGATATTAGAAAACAAATATTTGAATATGATGAAGTAATGAATAATCAAAGAAAAGCGGTTTATTCAGAAAGAAGAAGAGTATTAGATGGTAAAGAGTTGAAACTTCAAGTCATCGGATACGGTCAGAGAACTATGGAAGAAATAGTTGAAGCATATGTTAATGAAGATTTACCACCTGAGGAATGGGACTTGGTCAATTTAGTCTCTAAAGTGAAAGAATTTATTTATTTATTAAGTGATCTCAAATCTGAAGAATTACTTGGATTAAATAAAAATGAATTAAAAGATTTTTTAAAAGAACAGTTAAGAAATGCCTATGATATTAAAGAAGCTCAAGTAGAGCAAACTCATCCAGGAATAATGAGGCAAGCTGAAAGATTCTTTATACTTCAACAATTAGATACTCTTTGGAGAGATCATTTACAGTCAATGGATTCATTGAGAGAATCAGTTGGCTTAAGAGGATATGGTCAAAAAGATCCATTGATAGAATATAAAAATGAAGGATATGATATGTTCTTAGATATGATGATAAATATGAGAAGGAATGTAATTTATTCGATGTTTATGTTTCAGCCAGCTCAAAAAAAAGTAGAAGTATAAATTAAATAATTAATTTTTTTTATGATCAATGTTGATACCAATGATTTGCAAAAATTATACATAGCATATTTTGGAAGACCTGGAGATCCATCTGGAATCAATTATTGGCTCTCACGATCTAATGAATCAATTACATTAAGAGAGATATCTAATGAATTATCTAGGCAAGATGAATATACAAAGTATGTTGCTCATGAAAAATCTCTTGAATTTAAGATCAATAAAATATATTTAAATTTATTTAATAGGAAAGCTGATTTTGATGGTTTGAATTATTGGATTGATATGGTTAATAATAAAGACTATCAAATTTCTGATATTGTCTATAACTTATTATACGTTAAAAATAAACCTTATTCAATTGATATCAATCAAGAGGAAAAAGATATTAATATTATCCAAAATAAAACTTCTGCTTCAGAAATATTCACTAAACAAATAAGTAAAAGTATTACTTTGATTAATTTGTATAAACCTGATTCAATTACTCCTTGGCTCTCGGGAAAATCATTTATTAGAGTATCTAATTTTCTTGCTAATATTACGCATGAAAAGGTTTCTTACGAAAATGTAAAAGACTTTATAAGTTCTTTATCTGATGATTCGTTAAATATACTTACTAAGTCGGCAATTGAAATTAAAGGTGTTTCTCTTTCTATTCCTATTTATTATTTAGAGAATAGATCTTTAACAAAGAGAGTTGCAAAGAAGGTTATTAATATTACAGGTGGGGCCTTAGATCAATCAAAGAATAGGACTAATATTATTGCTTTAAATAATATTAACTTAAAGATTATGAAAGGAGAGAGAGTTGCATTGATTGGTCATAATGGCTCTGGTAAAAGTAGTTTTCTAAGACTTATTTCTGGCATATATTTACCTACTAGTGGAAAAATAAAAATTCTAGTAGATGTTTATCCGATGCTGCAAAAGACTTTTCTAACTAGTTCAGAACTTTCAGGAATCGATGCTTGTAAAGCACACTATTTATTGAAAAACCATACCTTAAAAGGTTTTGAAACTTTCTTAAATGAAATAATAGAATTTTCAGGACTCGGATCATATATCTCTTTACCAATTAAAACCTATAGTGAGGGTATGTCTGCAAGATTAATTTTTTCAATTCTGACTTCCAGTCCGCATGATTGTTTAGCAATAGATGAAGGTTTTGGTACTGGTGATGCCGATTTTTGTGATCGCGCTGAAGAAAGAATGAAACAATTTATGGAATCAGCAGCAACATTGTTTTTAGCAAGTCATTCTGAAGAACTTTTAAAACAGTTTTGTAATAGAGGTATTGTTTTTAGTCATGGTTCAATTGCATATGATGGTCCTTTAGATGCTGCTTTGAATTATTATCATACACATGATTATTATCGTAAAAATGTTATTGGATAATTTTAAATTTGCCTTTAAGACTAGAAAGGCTTGGTGGTATACAGCCACCTCTAGGTCTAGAGCAAGGTTTGCTAGAACTACCCTTGGTAGCTTTTGGTTAGGTTTATCTAATTTATTATCCATAGGAACTTTAGGAGTTGTTTATGGTACTGTTTTTTCAGTAGATAATTTTAGTTCTTACTTTATATACCTAGGATTTGGCTTAGTTATATGGAATACAATTAGTTCATCAATTTCTAATTCACCTAATTTATTTGTACATAATTCATCAAATATAAAGAATATGAATCTTAAGCCTATTTTTTATACTTTAGAGGAATGGTCTTTTCAAGTACAAACTTTCATTCAGTCATTTATATTAGTTTTTTTGGTATTTCTTTTCTTCAAATTATCATTAATAAGTAATCTATTAATTTATTCATGGATACCATTTTTTAATTTTTTAATTTTCATATACTGGTTCCCTGTAATTGTTTGCCTTATTAGTGTTCGTTTTACTGATATCGCTCAATTAGTTCCTATTGTTCTTCAGTTGGTTTTTCTGACTTCTCCAATTTTGTATACAAAAGAAAGTTTAGGTTCTTTATCTTGGATTACAAATTTAAATTTTATTTATCAGATTTTAGATCCTTTAAGGCTAAGTATTATTAATGGTTCAATTAACTACCAGAATTCAATTTTAATTTTAAGTTTTAATTTTGTCGGTCTTTTTATTACTTTTAGATTGCTTGATTTGGAGAGTAAAAGACTACCTTTTTTGCTGTAAATAGTCTTTAAAAGTTATAACTTAACTATTTGTTTCGTTTATTTCATCTCCTATAAATTCA
Organism: Prochlorococcus marinus XMU1408; assembly: GCF_003208055.1. Lineage (NCBI taxonomy): Bacteria > Bacillati > Cyanobacteriota > Cyanophyceae > Synechococcales > Prochlorococcaceae > Prochlorococcus > Prochlorococcus marinus. The sequence goes on along the minus strand of NZ_QJUE01000006.1, from coordinate 110,994 downwards.
ATAATTTCTTTATCTCTTAGACTCTGTGATTCACCAAATATAATATCTTCTTTTTTTCGTTTCGTCTGTATCTTAATGACTAGATCTTGCAAGCCTAAAATATCACTTTCTAATTGATCAATTCTTTCCATAAGATTACGAAGAACATTGGCTTCTGTATCTGGCAAAGCAGAATGTGCTAGGGGATTGATTTTTTCTCCACTTTGGTGAACTACTCTTCCTGGGATCCCAACAACTGTACTGTTTGCTTCTACATGTTTAACAACAACTGATCCTGCTCCAATTCTTGTGTTAGTTCCTACACGAATACCCCCCAGTACTTTCGCTCCAGCACCTACAACGACATTTGATTCAAGGGTAGGGTGTCTTTTTCCACTTTCTTTTCCAGTGCCTCCTAAAGTTACACCTTGGTAAAGCAAGCATCTATCTCCTATTTCACTTGTTTCTCCTATCACTACTCCCATCCCATGATCGATAAAAACACCTCTACCAATCTTTGCACCAGGATGAATCTCTACACCTGTTAAAAATCTTGTTATGTGACTCAGTAACCTTGGCAAAAGTGGAAGCTTATATTTCCAAAGTTTGTGGCTAAGTCTATGAATAGCCAAAGCTTGAAAGCCTGGATAACAAAAAATAATTTCCCAAACGTTCCTAGCAGCTGGATCTCTTTCTTTGATTATTGAGAAATCAGATCTTAGTGATCGAAACATTGATTCCTAATGCAATATTTATTCTTGAAGGCCAATCTCTTTACTCAACTCTTCAATTGTAGAGTCACTTAGATACTTTTGTGCGCAATGAATTTGGGGCATTCTCATTAATTGAGATCTATTTTGCCTCAAAGTATGCTCAATCACAGGCAGACTAGGATTATCACAAATGACATGACTTGCTGTTCTTAGCAATGTAATTAATCTGCTTCCCACATCAGGATTTGCGGTCATCAAAAGAATTTCATTACCTCGCATACTATGTAATATTACCTCTGCTGCCCTTAGTATCCCTGGGCTTATACTGACAATTCCTACACAACTTCCTGAACGAAGCTTTTTTAAAATAGTTAACTCTTTTTGGAAATCACTTAAATCTACCGCTACTGCCCTGACTTCATGACGCCTGGCTAATTCTTCTAGAGGTTGTAAGAAATATCTACTCGTAACAACAGTGCCTTGACTTGAATTTTCTAAAACACTTTCTAGTTCTTCCATAGGCACAACTTCAACAGGAACGTCTAGATGAGGCGCCAACTCTTCAGCTATCAATAATGATGCTCCAATATCTTCTCTTGGAGTACTAACTAATAAACGAGCACCACACCTTAGTCTCCAGTCAATTTCACGTGTGAATAATTCTCTAGTTTGCTGTAATGTGCATCCTGAATTTAAAAGTTCATCAATACTTTTGCGAACTTCAAGGTCTACATCTTTAATGATTTTTTTTCGCAAAGAGGGAGATCCACTTCTTAAATCTTTTTGCTTTTGTTGATCTCGAACATAAATTCCTGATCCCGCAATAGCTTCTACTACCCCATCAGTTTCAAGTTGCCTATAAACTTTACTTATTGTGTTTCGATGTAATCCAGTTTGCATAGCTAATTGTCTGGTACTAGGCAACCTATGACCAGGAGGATAGTGCCTAGCCGCAATAGCAAAACAAATCTGGTTGTATAGCTGACTAGATGCAGGTATTTCACTATCTTGTTGAATATGGAATCGCACGCTCTATTAGGCCAGGCTTTATGAGGCTACATTAATAAATAGAATGGCTAGTGACAATTAAATCTTTGTCCATTGTCAACTTTGTTTAATTTAATCGATTGTTCTCAACGCTTTTTTAGGTTCAGTTGAATCTGCTTCTTTTTTTATTAAAGGAGTTTTACGAGGAGTTAAAAACATAATCATATTTCTTCCCTCTCTTTTTGGGGATTGCTGAACTTCTGATTTTTCTTCTAGATCTTTTGCCATTCTTTTCAAAAGAGTTTCAGCAAGAGCAGTATGTTGAATTTCACGACCTCTAAAAATAACGGTGCACTTCACTTTATCTCCAGCTTTTAGGAAGCGAGTCGCTTGGCTAATCCTTACTTGATAATCGTGTTGATCAATTTTATATCTCATTTTTACTTCTTTAACCTCAGTTTGATGAGATTTTTTCTTGGCTTCCTTAGCTTTTTTTTCTTGTTCAAATTTAAATTTTCCATAATTCATTATTCGACATACTGGCGGAGTGGCCTTTTCGCTTACTAAAACAAGATCTAGCTCCCTGTCTTTGGCAACTTCAAGAGCTTCTTCTCTACTTATGACACCAAGCTGAGTGCCATCTGAATCAACAACTCTCAAGCTGGCATAGTTGATTCTTTCATTAATGTTGGGCAGCTCTCTTTCTGGAGCGCGACGATCAAAACGGGGACGTGGTGGCATTCAGTGATAATTTATGTGGAAAGTAACTTTTGGGTTAATTCTAAGCATATCTGAAGTAATCAACCTAGAACCTCATATATGCAAGATAAAGCTTCCGATAGTGCGTTCTCATAATTTAACCATTTAGAATTATGCTTATTTCTAAACCAAGTCTTTTGTCTTTTGGCAAATTGGCATGTTCTTTTGATAGTTATTTCTAAAGCCTCCTCAGAATTAATCTTTCCATTAATAATAGACGTTGCTTCACCATATCCAATAGTTTTAAGTAACTGTAAATCATTTCCATATTTATTAATCAAATTTTCTGTTTCTTCAATTAACCCATTTTTATACATTTTCTCAGTTCTATGCTTGATTCTTGAGATTAAATTGCCTGGGTTCAATCCAAGTTCCAAAACGCTCCAAGGAGGAGCCGTAAAGTTTTTTTGTTGAGAAAACATCTTTCCTGTTGCATAAAAAACCTCTAAAGCACGTATTGTTCTAGTCGAGTCTGCTGGATGTATTTTTTTTGCAGCATTAGGATCGCAAGTTTTTAATAAATTATGTCTTTCGTTCTTTTCCATTTTGATAAGTTGATCTCTTAAGAATTTTTGAGGTGATACGGGTGGGGGCGTAAGTCCTCTAACCAAAGCTTGAAGGTACAGTCCACTTCCCCCAACAAGTAATATTATTTTTCGTTTTTTTAATTCTTTCTTAATTGAAGTACTTGCGATCAGTTGAAAATCATGGATATTGATTGGTTTTGAAGGTAAGCACAAATCAATCAAAAAATGATGAACTTGTTTTTGTTGTTCTAGAGTTGGTTTTGCAGTACCAATATTCATATCGATATATACCTGTCGAGAATCAACATTGTGAATTTCAGTATTGATTTTGTCAGCGATCTCAATTCCAAGTTCCGTTTTTCCACTTGCAGTTGGACCCATAAGAGCTATTACAAGAGGCTTATTGGGTTGCATAATTCGCTTTCAGAAGGTTTATTAGCAGTAATTGCATGACAATTAATTTTTTTGATTTGGTTTTGAAATTTTCCTAAGACTTTCTTTTATACCAATGTTAAATTGAAATTTCAGGAACGGTTTCGACTAATACTCGCATCAAATACAACCTTGCCTGTTTGCATTAATCCGAATGAGTAAAGATTCAAAAGTTCAAGCGGCATATGGTGCTGAGCAGATCCAAGTCCTGGAAGGCTTGGAACCTGTTAGGAAGCGCCCTGGGATGTATATAGGCTCAACAGGGTCTAAAGGGCTGCATCATCTTGTATATGAAGTTGTTGATAATGCTGTAGATGAGGCTCTTGCTGGCCACTGCGATCAAATTACCATCTTACTTTGCGAAGATGGCTCGGCATCTATTACGGATAATGGTCGAGGAATTCCAACAGATATTCATCCTCGCACTGGTAAAAGTGCGCTAGAGACAGTTTTAACTGTTTTGCATGCTGGTGGAAAATTCGGAAGTGGTGGTTATAAGGTTTCAGGAGGATTGCATGGAGTAGGAATTTCAGTAGTTAATGCTTTGAGTGAGTGGGTAGAAGTTACGGTTCGTCGACAAAAAAAAGTTCATTTCCAGAGATTCGAACGAGGAGCATCTATTGGAAACTTAAAATCTGAGGATCTTTCTAAAGCTGACCAAAATTTAACAGGTACTACCGTTTGTTTTAAACCTGATAATCAAATTTTTACTGATGGTATAACTTTTGAATACGGAATATTATCGTCAAGACTTAGAGAACTTGCTTATTTAAATGGAGGAGTTCGTATTGTTTTTCGTGATGAAAGAAATAAGTCAAAAGATTCTCAACAAAGTCCATATGAAGAGGTTTATTTTTATGAAGGGGGCATCAAAGAATACGTAGATTATATGACTAAAGAAAAAGACTCATTACATCCAGAGATCATTTACGTTAATTCAGAAAAAGATGGAGTACAAGTAGAAGCTGCAATGCAATGGTGCGTTGATGCTTATTCAGATAGCATTCTTGGATTTGCTAATAATATTCGCACCATAGATGGTGGGACTCATATTGAGGGATTAAAAACAGTATTGACTAGAACATTAAACTCATTTGCAAAGAAAAGAGGTAAAAGAAAAGAGGGGGATTCAAACTTGGCCGGTGAAAATATTCGAGAAGGCTTAACAGCAGTTTTATCTGTGAAAGTTCCTGATCCTGAATTTGAAGGGCAAACAAAAACTAAATTAGGCAATACTGAAGTAAGGGGAATTGTTGATAGTTTGGTAGGAGAGTCTCTAAGTCAATATTTAGAATTCAACCCAGGTGTGATTGACTTAATTTTAGAGAAAGCTATTCAAGCTTTTAACGCTGCTGAGGCTGCAAGAAGAGCCAGAGAGCTTGTTCGCAGAAAAAGTGTTTTAGAAAGTTCTACATTGCCAGGTAAATTGGCTGATTGCAGTTCAAGAGATCCTTCAGAATCAGAAATTTATATAGTTGAGGGAGATTCTGCTGGTGGCTCAGCGAAGCAAGGAAGAGATAGAAAGTTCCAAGCAATTTTACCTTTAAGAGGAAAAATTTTAAATATTGAAAAAACTGATGATGCGAAGATTTATAAAAATACTGAGATTCAATCTTTAATAACAGCACTTGGTTTAGGTATCAAAGGAGAAGATTTTGAAGTTAAGAATCTTAGATATCACAGAGTAGTGATAATGACTGATGCTGACGTTGATGGTGCTCATATTAGAACTTTACTTTTGACTTTCTTTTATAGATATCAAAAGGCTCTTGTAGAAGGTGGGTATATTTATATTGCTTGTCCTCCTCTCTATAAAGTTGAAAGAGGAAAGAATCATAAATATTGCTATAACGAATCAGATTTACAAAAAACTCTTGCAAGTTTTGGAGAAAAAGCTAACTATACAATTCAAAGATTTAAAGGGTTAGGAGAAATGATGCCAAAACAATTATGGGAAACTACTATGGATCCTAATACTCGAATGATGAAAAGAGTTGAAATAGAGGATGCTCTTGAAGCTGATCGAATATTTACAATTTTAATGGGTGATAAAGTTGCTCCTAGAAGAGAGTTTATTGAAACTCATAGTGTTGATCTTGATCTTGCAACTTTAGATATTTAATGAATTTAATTAGTACTTTTATTGTTTGGACCTGGCTTTTAGGGATTTCTTTGGTAGTTCCAACTACATTGCCTGCTGGAGGTGCTCAAAAATCAATCATTCAGCAAAGTGAAAACAACTTGGGATCGCCATTAATTTCTTTAAGAGAATTTAACTTACTTTCTTCAGCCTCTTATAATTCATCTATTTTAACAAGTGTCAAACCTGGAACCCCTGTAAATATTCTGAAAGTTTGGGATGGCAAAGAAAATGGTAAATGGTTATTAGTTAGTGTAATAACTCAAAATTTTTGTCAATTATTTTATAAGAGAGGATGGGTTAATATTTAGATTAATTGAAAATTTACTAGACATAATATTAGTGTCAATTGGTGCTATTTTAGGAGCTAATTTGAGGTTTTTAATTTATAGAAAACTTGAAAAAATACAATTAAAAAAAGATTTAATAATTTTATTAATTAATATTTTTTCTTCGTTTTTGCTTGGGTTGTTTTTCTCGATTTTACCAGATATTAGCTTTGCAACGGATTATTATCAATTTGGCTTATTTTTTTCAATCGGTTTTATTGGAAGCTTAAGCACTTTTTCTACGTTCATTTATGATCTCTTTGAGCTTTTTACACAATCCAAATTTAATAGATCATTCAATATATTTATTATTTCCCTGACCATGGGAATGGCTGGTTTGGTATTTGGATTATTATTAGGGAAACAATAAATGATTGAACTTTTAAAAAAAAATAGTTTCTTTTTGATTTCGATTGGTGCTGTGCCTTCTGCAATAATACGATGGCAAATAGATAATATTCTTATAGTAAATATAATTGGATGTTTCCTATTAGGGTTTATTAATTCATTACCTATTGCAAAGAGATATAAATTAATTTTTGGATTTGGATTTTGTGGATCTTTAACTACTTTTAGTGGATGGTCTTTAAAATTAGTTCAATTAATAAATCAAGGTTTTTATAAACTATTTTTTTTTAATTCAATATTAATTGTGATATTTGGACTATTTAGTGTTGCAATAGGACATTTTCTTGCCAAGAAAATAATAAATTAGTTGAGTAACCTTTCTATTTCTTGTTTAATTTCAATACTTTCTGGCTCTATTGAACTTTTAAATCTTGCTACAGCGTCTCCTTTTCTATCAATTAGAAATTTCTCAAAGTTCCACTCAACGTCACCAGCAGGACTGACTTTATTCAGTGTTGAAAATGGTTCTGTTGTATTACCTTTTGCATGAATTTTTTGGAAAAGTTGAAAACTTGCTCCAAAAGATACTGAACAGAATTCTTTTATTTCTTCTAATTCGCCTGGTTCTTGGTTCCCAAAGTCATTGCAAGGAAAGCCTAAAACACGGAAGCCTTGTGATTCATAAGTGTCTTGAAGATTTTGAAGAGCTTTGTATTGCTTAGTAAATCCGCACTTGCTGGCTACATTGACAATCAATAAGACCTTTCCTTTGAAATGATCAAGAGTTATTTTTTGATTTTCGAAAGTGAAGACTTCAACTTTGCTGATATTTACGGACATGGATATGGGGGGGTAACAAAAATGGATGTTAGTCATAAAATAATAAAGGCTTGCTGCTCCGAAAATGGAAGAAAAATTAGGGGCATCTAGTGATACTCAATCTTTAGCAAATGGCAGTTTAGTTGCTGAGGCAGTTGCTCAGCAATTAGAAGCAATGCTTTCTGCAGGGAATTATGACGGTGTTAAATCACTGCTCACCCCTGTTCAGCCAGTCGATATAGCTCAAGCTATTGGTACTTTGCCTATGATTTTGCAAGCTTTAGCGTTTAGGCTGCTAAATAAAAATGAAGCGATTGAGGTTTATGAATATTTAGATCCATTAGTTCAACAAAATCTTTTAGATCGCCTTAGATCAAATGAAGTACTCGACTTGGTGGAGGAGATGTCTCCTGATGATCGTGTCCGTCTTTTTGATGAGTTGCCTGCAAAAGTAGTTAGGCGTTTGCTTTCAGAACTAAGTCCTGAAGAAAGACGCGTAACTGCTCAACTGTTGGGGTATGAATCTGAAACAGCTGGCAGATTGATGACCACGGAATTTATAGATCTTAAAGAATTTCTTAGCGTCTCTCAAGCATTGAAATTAGTCCGACAAAGAGCCAAGTTTTCCGAAACTATTTATAGCCTTTATGTAACTGATAAAGAAAGGCATCTAACCGGAATTTTGTCTTTGAGGGACTTAGTGGTGGCTGATCCTGAATCTCTAATTGGAGAGGTTATGACAAGAGAGGTTGTAAATGTCCGAACAGATACTGATCAAGAAGAGGTTGCAAGAGCAATTCAAAGATATGATTTTTTAGCTCTACCAGTAGTCGACCTTGAAAAAAGACTAGTGGGTATTGTTACTGTGGATGATGTTATAGATGTTATTGAGCAAGAGGCTACAAGGGATATTTATGCAGCTGGTGCAGTTCAAGCAGGAGACGAGGATGATTATTTTCAAAGTAATTTATTTGTCGTAGCTAGACGTCGCATTGTATGGCTTGCTGTTTTGGTTTTGGCTAATGGATTAACAACTCAAGTGATCGCAAGGAATGATGAGGTTCTAAAACAAGTAGTTTTGTTGGCTGCTTTTATCCCATTACTTATTGGTGCAGGGGGTAATGTCGGGGCACAAAGCTCAACGGTTGTTATTCGAGGTTTGAGTACTCAACGAATACAACGACTTGGCCTATTCAGAGCAATTGCGCGTGAAGCATTAGCAGGATGTTTGCTAGGTATTTTGATGGCTGTATTTGTTGTACCTTTTGCTTGGTGGCAAGGTGAGGGACCTTTGGTTGCAACAGCTGTGGGTATAAGTTTGATGTCTATTACAACCTTGGCTGCAACTGCTGGAGCCTCATTACCATTGCTTTTTGATCGCATGGGATTAGACCCTGCGTTAATGTCAGCTCCTTTTATAACTACAGCTACTGATGTTGCAGGAGTATTGATTTATTTGAAAACAGCTTCTTGGCTCCTCGGAAGTCTGGCGTAGAAGCCGAATGAGTGTTTTTACTCAAAGTGAGGAAAGCCGAGCTCTACTTAATTGATCTTTACAATTCTTAGTAGTAAGCTTTACAAAACTCAACAAACTTATGACAACGGCAGTAGAGGTTCCTCAGATCAGTAATTCATCTGCTGTAAATACTGCTAGGTCACTATCGGATATTGACTTAGTTCGTTCCTATTTGAGAGATATTGGAAGAGTACCTTTGTTGTCTCATGAGCAAGAGATAACTCTAGGTAGACAGGTGCAAGATTTAATGATTCTAGAGTCTATTGAATCTCAACTTCAAAGTGATCTTGGAGAAAAGCCGGATATTGATTTATTTGCTGAAAAAGCTGGAATATCAGTAAATCAATTGAGAAAAAAGTTGAAAAGCGGAAGGAGAGCAAAAGAACGAATGGTTGCTGCAAACCTTCGATTGGTTGTAAGTGTTGCTAAGAAATATACAAAAAGGAATATGGAATTATTAGATCTAATACAAGAAGGAACTATTGGTTTAGTTCGAGGAGTTGAAAAATTTGATCCAACTCGCGGATATAAATTCTCAACTTATGCATACTGGTGGATTCGCCAGGGAATTACTCGCGCTATTGCCGAAAAAAGTAGATCCATAAGACTTCCTATCCACATCACAGAAATGCTAAATAAATTAAAAAAAGGTCAGAGAGAACTTAGTCAAGAACTTTCCAGAACTCCAACTATAAAAGAGTTGTCTGATTATGTTGATATGCCTGAAGAAGATGTTAAAGATTTAATGAGTAGAGCTGGACAGCCAGTTAGCTTGGAAACAAAAATTGGTGATGGTGAAGATACTATTCTGTTAGATTTACTTTCTAATGAAATTGATATGCCCTCTGAGCAAATAGAGAGTGATTGTATGAAAGGCGATTTGGAGACTTTGCTTGAGCAATTACCTGAACTGCAAAATCGTGTTTTGAGAATGCGTTATGGCATGGATGGTGATGATCCAATGAGCCTTACAGGTATTGGTAGAGTTCTTGGTATTAGCAGAGATAGAGTAAGAAATTTAGAAAGGGATGGATTGAGAGGTCTTAGAAAAGCAGGTGAATCAGTCGTGGCCTATATGGCATCTTGAATAATTTTTTTTATAATCGGATTAACTTTTTCAGGCATTTCATCGTGAGGACAATGACCAGCGTTTGGAATTATTTTTAAACTTTTTACGCATTCAAAAGAATCAAACCATTTTTTTGCCTCTAGTACAGGCTCCCATGGATCTTTTTCTCCCCATATTAAATGAACGGGTTTGCTTAAATCTTTCAGTAAATCTGGGGCGAGATAATCATCAAATAAATTAATAAACCCTCGAAAAGCTTCTGGTGCTCCTAACCTTTGAGTTGGTTTAAAAAGTATATCTATCAATTCTTCATCAATATTTCCACCACTTGGATAAGCTACTTCTAAAATTTTACTAATAAAATTTGGATTAGCTGCATTTTTGAAAAGGTTTGAGCTTAAAAATCTTTGTCTTACTAATGTTTTTATGACTGGTCTTAGAAAGCGCATTAATAAGGATTGCTCGACTAATCTTTTATCATCCATTGTTCTCTGAGCGCAATCAATTAATATTATCCCTAAGCATTTTTTCGATAATTTTTTTGATGTATTTAATGCAATAACTCCGCCAATCGAATTTCCTATTAATAAGACAGGTCTTTTAACTATTTCGTTACAGAAATCAAAAACTTGTTGACTCCAATTATCGAAACAGTAATTAAAATTTTTAGACGTTTTTTTCTCATACAATAGCTGTGAATCTGGTTGACTGCTGTCTCCAAATCCTATTAAATCTAATGCATAGCATGGTGCTATGGAGCTCAAATTTTTTTGATTGAATCTCCAATGATCTTTGCATGCTCCAAAACCATGAATTAAAACGATTGCTATGTCGGTATTATTTTTTTCCTCCTCAACTTGCCATGCAATTTGATAATTCTCCCAATTCCAGAATTGCTTCATAATTTTATAGAAGAACATAAATTATTTTTATTTAAAGGCATATCTTTGGTAAAGTAAATTATTTTTATTTATATTATTATATTAAATAGTTCTTTAAAAAGTTTTAATTTGTATAGATAAAAATCATGATATTATTTAATAAATTTTTTCTAAAAATATTGATTAATTTTGATGGATATAATTGATTTTTCTCAAGATATCCAAAAGATACTTCTTTTATGGTTTAGTGAAAATGGAAGACATTGGATACCTTGGAAATTAAAGAAAGATGGTTCCATTCCAAATCAGGGCGAAAGGCTACCGCCGTATGAAATTTGGATTGCAGAGGTAATGCTTCAGCAAACTCAGTTGAAGGTGGTCATTCCTTACTGGGAAAAATGGATGGAGACTTTCCCTTATTTGAGTCATCTTGCAGAGGCTGATTTACAGAATGTCCTTTTGATATGGCAGGGTCTAGGCTATTACTCTCGTGCAAAACGAATACATCAATCTTCAAAAATTTTACTTGAATATATTGGGAAAAATAGAGTTTATGACCCATACTCTTGGCCTATTGGAATAGATGAATGGATGGCTCTTCCAGGGATTGGTAGAAGTACTGCAGGCAGTATTATTTCATCTGCTTTTGATTTACCTGCTCCAATATTAGATGGAAATGTAAAAAGAATTTTTTCTAGGTTGTTAGCAAGTGAACAAACATCCAGAAAATATGAGAAAAAATTATGGGAACTTAGCGCTGTGTTGCTTTCAGTTGATCGTCCTAGGGATTTCAATCAAGCTTTGATGGATTTTGGATCAATTGTATGTACGCCTCAAAAACCAAATTGTTCTTTTTGCCCTCTCAAAAAGTTTTGTATTGCTTATATAAAGTACGATCCAAAAGACTTTCCAAAAAGAGAGATGAAAAAAATAAATCCTTTGCAAGAAATAGGGATTGGTCTTGTTTTTAACGAAGATGGAGAATTACTTATTGATCAGCGTCTAGAAAATTCTAGTATGGGAGGAATGTGGGAGTTTCCAGGAGGGAAAAAAACTCCTGACGAATCTATAGAGCAGACTATTGAGAGAGAAATACAAGAGGAACTTGGAATTTTTGTAAAAGTTGGAGCAAAGCTTTTATCTTTTGAGCACGCATATTCCCATATGAAACTTTATTTTACTGTTCACTTATGTGAATGGAAATCAGGTTTGCCTAAACCTTTAGCTAGTCAAAACTTGCTTTGGGTTTCTCCAGAAAAACTTTGGAATTTTCCTTTTCCTGCTGCAAATACTAAAATTATTTCTGAGTTACACAAACATCTTGGTATAGGAAATAAATAACTTTAAATCACTGATAATAAATTTATATATAAATAAGCAAAAATGAAATCTGCCAATGTAATAGCAATAGGAGAAGCTTTGATAGATCGACTTGGTCCTCCTGGAGGAGATCCTTCTGTCGATATGCCAGTAATTGATTGTTTTGGTGGTGCTCCGGCTAATGTCGCTTGTGGATTAAGTCGTTTGGGAGCAAATGTTTCTTTTGTTGGATCTCTTGGAAATGATATTTTTGGTGAAAACTTTAAGAGTTTATTAATTCGTAGAGGAATAAATACAGCTGGACTACAGCAAGATAATTTACGCCCTACAAGGGTTGTATTGGTTCGAAGAGATAATTTTGGAGAAAGATTTTTTGAGGGATTTGATGGAGACAGAGGAATGGGATTTGCCGATCAAGCGATATCACGTGATCAGATTATCAATGACTGGCCTGCAGTTGCAGAAAATACCAAGTGGTTAGTTATTGGAACTATTCCACTCGCCTCAGAAATCTCATCTAAAGCTCTTTTATGGTGTATTGAAAATGCTTTGTATTCAGGAATAAAGATTGCTCTGGATTTAAATTGGCGCCCAACTTTTTGGCGAAACAAAGTTTCTAATGTATTGGAACCTTCTATTAAAGAAAAAAATGAAATAATTTCTATTTTAAAAAACGTTTCATTAATAAAACTTGCGAAAGAGGAGGCAGAATATTTTTTTAATACTTCTAATCCAATTGAAGTCTCACTATCTTTGACTAATAGACCATCTGTAATTATTACTGATGGATCAAATCCTATTTCTTGGTTAATCAACAATCATATTGGTAAATCATTACCGATGGCTCTCTCCAATGTAGTGGATACTACTGGAGCTGGAGATGCATTTATGGCAGGATTAATTTATAAACTCTTATCTGTTGAGTTGGACAAAATAAGTAAACAAATGGCTGAAGAAATAATTCAATTTGCTATTGCATGTGGTGCACATGTATGCAAAGGAGCAGGAGCAATAGATCCACAACCTTACATAGAAGATATTGATAAATTACTATCCTTTTCCAATGGAGGGATGAGCTGAAAAAACCGGGATTTATTTTCAGAACAATATTCTAATTTCCCTCTCCAGGCATCATTCATTGGTAAAGATAATCTTTCTGGCCATTCAACTACCATTAATGCACCCATGGCTTTGGCTTCTTCTTCTTCTTGTAGAAAAAATTCATTTGCTGTACTTGGTTCATCAATTCGATAAAGATCTAGATGAATTAATGGAGGGGACCCCAATGGATAATGTTGGGATAAAGGAAAAGTGGGAGAAGTTATTGGTTCTTTAATTTTTAAACTTTTTGCAATTCCTTTAACTAATGTGGTCTTTCCAGCTCCAAGTGGACCATTTAAAAGGAGAATTCTTATTTTTGGAAATTTTTTTGTTAATCTTGAACCTAATGACATTGTTGATTCAGGTTTCTCTAAAGTCCAGCAGAAATTATTTGTTTGCTGTTTAAACGAATTAAAAACCTCGAATTTTTCTTCAGAATCTTTTTTCACAATCTCCCATAAAGTTTAAATTCATGTTTGCAGCAACCAAATCAAATCTCAACAGTATTGATAAAAATGCTGATTATATAGTTAACGATATATCAGAGGCCGAGTTCGGACGCAAAGAACTTTCCATAGCTGAAACGGAAATGCCAGGACTAATGGCATTGAGAAAAAAATACAGATCGGAAAAGCCATTAAAAGGAGCTTTTATTGCTGGGAGTCTTCATATGACTATTCAAACAGGAGTCCTTATTGAGACCTTGGTTGAGCTTGGTGCAGAAGTGAGATGGGCTTCTTGTAATATTTTCTCTACTCAAGATCATGCAGCAGCAGCGATAGCAAAATCAGGTGTTTCAGTCTTTGCTAAGAAGGGTGAAACACTTGATGAATACTGGCAATATACGCATAAGATTTTTGAATGGGGTGATGGGAAATTTGCGAATATGATTCTTGATGATGGAGGTGATGCGACTGGATTAGTTGTTTTGGGGAGTAAAGCTGAAGAGGATATATCAGTCCTTGATAATCCTTCAAATGAAGAGGAAATAGCATTATTCGCTTCTATTAAGAAAAAACTTTCTCAAGATCCCACTTTTTACTCCAAAGCTAAATCTTTTATAAAGGGGGTTACTGAGGAAACTACAACCGGCGTTGCTCGTCTATATCAAATGGAAAAAAGTGGAGAACTAGTATTTCCTGCAATTAATGTAAATGATTCCGTTACCAAAAGTAAGTTTGACAACCTTTATGGTTGCAGGGAATCACTGGTCGACGGGATTAAAAGAGCCACAGATGTAATGGTAGCCGGAAAGGTTGCGCTTGTTATGGGGTATGGAGATGTTGGGAAAGGATCTGCTCAATCTTTGAGAGGTTTAGGGGCTACAGTGATGATTTCGGAGATAGATCCAATATGTGCTCTTCAAGCAGCAATGGAAGGTTTTAGAGTCGTTAGACTTGATGAAGTGGTTGAAGATGTTGATATTTTTGTTACTGCGACTGGAAACTTTCAAGTTATTTGTCATGACGATTTGATTAGGATGAAAAATGAGGCGATAGTTTGTAATATTGGCCATTTTGATAATGAAATAGAAGTTTCTTCTTTAAAGTCTTATGAGTGGGAAAATATCAAACCTCAAGTTGATCACATCACTCTTCCAAGCGGCAACAAGATTATTCTTTTAGCAGAGGGAAGATTAGTTAACCTTGGATGTGCGACTGGTCATCCTAGTTTTGTAATGAGTAATTCCTTTACTAATCAAGTATTAGCTCAAATTGAATTATTTAAATATGGAGTTAAATATTTGAATAAAGTTTATGTTTTGCCAAAGCATTTAGATGAAATGGTTGCCATTCTTCACTTAGAGAAGATAGGAGCAAAGTTAACTAAGTTAACTGAAAAACAAGCCCAATATATCAACGTTCCAATTGAAGGTCCTTATAAAACAGAACATTATCGCTACTAACGTTATTTAAACTATTCAAAAGAAAATGGAAATCTCAGAATTTATATCTTCTCTACCAGTACTAATAGGAAATGCAGTCGAAGCTAATCAATGGATAGGGTATGGAGCAATTTTATTGGCAATGTTTTTAGAAAATTTAATTCCACCAATTCCTTCGGAATTAATAATGCCACTTGGTGGCTATTATGTGCACCAAGGCCAATTAGATTTTTTACCAGTTGTTTTAGCAGGTTTAGTAGGAACTGTAATAGGGGCTTTGCCTTGGTATGGAATTGGAAGATTAGTTAATGAAGAGAGAATTGAACAATGGCTTGAAAAAAATGGACGTTGGATTGGAATTAACCCTCAAGATCTTGCTCGAAGTCGTAAATGGTTTAATAAGTATGGAGTATCTTTGGTTTTTTGGGGAAGATTAGTACCAGGAATACGAACTTTGATTTCAGTACCTGCAGGGGTGGAGTTGATGCCCATCACACCCTTTCTCATTTGGACTACTGCAGGCAGCATGATTTGGACTTTGTTCTTAACAATTACAGGTTTTTATTTAGGAGATAGTTATAGAAATATTGAAAAATGGATTAGTCCTTTTTCCAGTGTATTTAAGACAATGATTATTTTAATTATATTTTTAGCTTTTATAATTTTGATTTATAAGACTCTCCGTAAACTAATTATCAATTAAAAAGAGTATTTAAAAAGGGATTTCGTCATTATTGGGTTGCTGATTAAATGAATTGTTTCTTTGGAAATTACTATTTTCTGAATCTCTTTTTGAACCTAATAAGTCAAGGCGATCAACTCTAACTACTGGTTTGTTTCTATCTTCTCCTGTATTTCGATCCTTCCAACTATCCAATTTAAAGCTTCCAGTTATACCGATTAAAGAACCTTTTTTTACATAATCTGCTGCAACTTGAGCTTGCTTGCCCCAAATTTCAAGATTAAACCAATCTGGTTCATCATCTCGATTTCTTCTATTTACAGCCATTGTGAGATTCGCTACTACTGTTCCAGATTCAAAATATCGAACTTCAGGATCTCTTCCTGCTCTGCCTACAAGAGTGACTGAATTTATTGCCATTATTGCCTCTTTTGTTTATTGGTTGGTAAATAATGTACTTATCTTAGTTCAACTCTCTTTATGATTGCTCAAATGATTGAAATCCGTGTTTTTTAACCGTTTCAAATTTTCCCGGGATATTGGGATTGATTTAGGTACAGCTAATACCTTGATTTATGTTTCTGGCAAGGGAATAGTACTTCAAGAACCTTCAGTCGTAGCAATGGACTTAGAGGAGGGTGTTCCTTTAGCTGTAGGCAATGATGCAAAACTAATGTTAGGTCGGACACCCGGTAATATTCGCGCCGTCAGGCCTCTGAGGGATGGTGTTATTGCAGATTTTGATGCAGCCGAACAAATGTTGAAGACATTTATTCAAAAGTGTAATGAGGGCCGCGGGATTATTGCTCCTCGATTAGTTGTTGGTATTCCTAGTGGAGTTACTGGTGTAGAGAGGCGCGCAGTTCGAGAAGCTGGTCTTGCTGGTGCTAGAGAGGTACATTTGATTGATGAACCTGTAGCTGCTGCAATTGGAGCATCTTTGCCAGTGACAGAGCCTATTGGGACAATGATTGTTGATATTGGTGGTGGCACCACGGAAGTAGCTGTTCTAAGTCTTGGTGGAACAGTATTAAGTGAATCTGTCAGAGTTGCGGGTGATGAAATTAATGAGTCTATAGCTATGTTTTTGAAGAAAGTACATAATTTAGTCGTTGGTGAAAGAACAGCTGAAGAGATAAAAATTAAAATTGGATCAGCTTTTCCATCTAATGAATTTGATTTGCTCTCTATAGATGTAAGGGGTTTGCATTTACTTTCTGGTTTGCCTCGTTCTATAAATTTAAAAGCAGGTGATTTACGTGAAGCAATGTCTGAGCCTTTAAATAAGATTGTTGATGCTGTCAAAAGAACATTAGAGAGAACTCCTCCTGAGCTTGCTGCAGATATTGTTGATAGAGGGATAATGCTTGCAGGTGGAGGGGCATTAGTTAGAGGAATTAGCGATCTTTTAAGTCACGAAACAGGCATTTTTACTCACGTTGCTGAGGATCCCTTGTTATGCGTAGTAAATGGATGCGGTAAGGTTTTAGACGAATTTAAAACAATGCGAAGAGTTTTAGACACCCCTGATTTTGCTAGAAATGTAATTAGAGATTAAACAATGATTAAAGCCCGACGAAACATAGGGTTTCATTTGTTTTTTAAAAGTGGGTTTTGGGGAATATTTTTACTGTGCTCTTTAATATTTGGTATTCGTTGGACAAAAGGAGCAGGGTATTTAGATTTCTACTCTCTTCTAGTTAAACCAATCTTGCCTGGTAAATCACAAAAAGAGTGGATTCAAGAGGGACATAATATTGAAAAAAATATTCGATTGAAATTACTTGAAGAGGATAATGTTCGTTTAAGAAGAGCGCTGTCTTTAAAAGAGTTTAATACCGATAAAAGAGTTTCAGCAGCAGTCGTTTCTAGATCTTCTAAAAGTTGGTGGCAACAGCTTGAAATTAATAAGGGAGCAAAAGATGGGATTTCGAAAGGACAAGCCGTTATTGGCCCAGGAGGTTTAATTGGCTTAATAGATAGCACAACCCTTTTTACAGCAAGAGTTAGGTTGCTTACTGATCCTGGACATCAAGTAGGGGCTTGGATTGGTCGAACTAAGCGTCATGGCATTTTGACTGGTATGGGTACAAATAGACCAAAACTAATTTTTTTAAATAAAAATAGTTTGGCTAATGTTGGAGATGCTGTAACTACATCTCCAGCCAGTACATTATTGCCCCCAAATTTAATAGTAGGAATTGTTCAATTTGTTGATGAAAAAGCTCTACCTGCGCCATACGCAATAGTTCAGTTAACTGCATCTCCTGAGGCTATTGATTGGGTTCAAGTTTTTAAAAATAATGATTAGAAATAAAAAAAAAATATTAATATTTTTCACTTCAATCTGTTTACCAGCTTTGATAGTTATATCTCCAGATTGGCTTAAAATAAATGGAATATCTCCATGCTGGCCTGTCATTTTTTTATTGCCATTTTCTCTTGAGAATAGACCTTGGAGAGCTGTTATTGCTTCTATTTTTTTGGGATTTTATATGGACTCATTTATAATTAGTGAGGTTTCTTATATCCCCTCTTTGTTAATCTTATCTTTATTTTGGAGTCAATATGGTTTACGTCATAAGAAGATCGAATTATTTCTAGGTCTTGGTTTAATGGCTATCTTTGGAACTGCTTTGGTTGATATATCTATTTGGATTCAAAAAATAATATTACATAGTGTTTTGAGAAATAATTGGTTTCACTCTTGGTCAATTTATGTGTTGATATCCAATGCGATAATTACTGGATTAGTTGCCCCATTCTTTTCATCTTGGCTTCTCATTGCTTATAAAAAAAACTAATGAGAAAGTTTTTAAATCTTAAAAAATAGAATAAATACTTATTTATTAGTGGGGACTGAATCACTTAAATTAGCAAAATTAACAATTTACATAGCTCGAAGATGATATCTTCATTTAACAAAGAGCCCTTTTTGACATAAGATTTTGATGGCCCTGTCACTAAGGCAACAACTAATCTCATGACCTGTATTTTGGTTGTAGATGATGAACCAGCAGTATTGAAAGTCTTGGTTACAAGGCTAAATCTTGCTGGCTATCAGGTTTTATCTGCACAGGATGGAGAGCAAGCACTCGAAGTTTTTCACAAAGAAGCACCAGATTTGGTTGTACTTGATGTAATGCTTCCAAAGATGGATGGCTTTGCAGTTTGTAGAAGAATAAGAGCAGAATCTTGTGTACCAATAATATTCTTGACTGCGCTTGAGGCGATTTCTGAGAGAGTTGCGGGCTTGGATTTAGGAGCAGATGATTACTTAGCTAAGCCATTTAGTCCAAAAGAGCTAGAGGCAAGAATTGCTACGATATTGAGAAGAGTTGGACCTGCGCCAACTGTTGATGAGCCTAGAGAGGTGCCATCGGGGCAAGGGGTAATGAAGCTTGGTGATCTTGTGGTAGATACCAATAGAAGGCAAGTAAGTAGAGGAGGGGAAAGAATAGGCCTAACTTACACTGAGTTTAGTTTACTTGAATTGCTTTTTCGTGACCCTGGTCGTGTAGTCCCAAGAGCAGAAATTCTTGAACAACTATGGGGGTATCCACCGAGAAGAGCGGCAGATTTAAGAGTAGTAGATGTTTATGTAGCTCGTTTAAGAGGCAAACTGGAACCAGATCCAAGAAATCCAGAGCTAATTTTAACCGTTAGGGGTATTGGCTATGCTTCTCAAAGAATGGGAGAATTTCCTACTGCTATTGCCAGTTAGAGATTAATAGTTAAATATTGATAGGTTTTCTTTAAATCTCGTTCTTGCCGTATGTATGAATCGCCTTGTCTGAATTAAGAGATACCCGCCTTGAAAAGGCAAAAGCACTTCAAAGCATTGGAAAAGGTCCTTATGGTTTGAATTTCAGACCTAGTCACACTGCCATTGTTTTACAGAAAAAATATGAGGACTTACCAAAAGGTGAAGAAAATAAAGATGAAGTTTCAATTGCTGGCCGTGTAACTTCTCGCAGAGTGATGGGAAAGCTTGCTTTTTTTACCCTTTCCGATGAAACAGGAACAATTCAACTTTTTTTAGAAAAGGCCACGTTAAATCAATATGAAAATTGCCCGAACGAAGAAAAAAATTTTGAAAATCTTACCTCCCTCGTTGACTCAGGGGATTGGATAGGTGTTAGTGGAATATTAAGAAGAACTGATAGAGGTGAACTTTCCATAAAGGTTTTAGAATGGACAGTGCTGTCTAAATCTCTTCAACCTCTACCAGACAAATGGCATGGACTTGCAGATGTAGAGAAGCGATATAGACAAAGATATTTAGATTTAATTGTTAATCCGAATACAAGAAAAACTTTTAAAACTAGGGCTTTATTGGTTAGTTCAATTCGAAGATGGCTAGATGAAAAAGACTTTCTAGAAATCGAGACACCAGTTCTACAGTCTGAGTCTGGTGGGGCTGATGCAAGGCCTTTTATTACTCATCACAACACACTTGATTTGCCTTTGTATTTGAGGATTGCAACAGAATTACATCTAAAAAGATTGGTGGTCGGAGGATTCCAAAGAGTTTATGAATTAGGAAGAATTTTTAGAAATGAGGGAATTAGCACTCGTCATAATCCAGAATTTACATCCGTGGAAATTTATGAGGCTTTTGCAGATTATTTTGACATGATGGACTTAACAGAAAAATTACTTTCTTCAGTTTGCGAAAAGATTTGTGGATCGACCAAAATTATCTATCAACAGGAAGAAATAGATCTTAAACCTCCTTGGAGAAGGGCCACTATGCACCAATTAGTTCAAGAGTTTACTGGAATTGACTTTAATGTCTTTGGAGACAAAGTTTTAGATGCTAAAGCTGCAATGCTTCGTGAAGGGCTTCAAGTGCCAGATAAGGCTAATAGTGTAGGGAGACTTTTAAATGAAGCTTTTGAGCAAGTCGTTGAGCCAAAGCTTGTCCAACCAACATTTGTTCTTGATTACCCAATTGAGATTTCTCCATTAGCTAGAAAACATAGAACTAAGAAAGGCTTGGTTGAAAGATTTGAACTTTTCATTGTGGGAAGAGAGACTGCTAATGCCTTTAGTGAATTAATCGATCCAATAGATCAAAAAGAACGTTTACTTTTGCAGCAAGAAAAAAAAGATGCAGGAGACCTTGAAGCACATAGCATAGATGAAGATTTTATTAATGCTCTTGAGGTCGGGATGCCTCCAACAGGAGGACTTGGAATAGGAATTGATAGGTTCGTCATGTTATTAACTGACAGTCCTTCAATAAGGGATGTAATAGCTTTTCCATTGCTAAGGCCAGAATCAAATTTAAAACAAACTGGAAAGTGACCCTTCACAGTGGATAATAGGCGAGTAAGAATTTTGTTCAGATGAGTGGCGAGAGAGTTGGATTTCGATTCAAACACGCAGATGCGGTTGTGAAGCGAAATCCCCAGGGGCGTTCAAGACGCGGCTGGGTAATGGAACCTGTTGAGCAAACGACAAGTAGGGGCACAAAAATGCCTGCTTATCGAATTAGATGGAGAGATAGTGAACGACCTGAAATTGTTTTACAACACATGCTAATTGCTGACCCAGATCCAACTCCTCCTCCTGAAAATGTTAGCTTGGATCCTTCTTGATAAATATTTTAAAAGTAATAATATTTATATGAATTTTGATTAGGAAAATATTTAATATTTGCAATGTTATAAACGTTTGAGAGCGTTAGCTGCATCTCTCTTGGAGTCATTTATTTTCTCTCGATCTCTTTTGTCATGAAGCTTTCTGCCTTTCCCAACCCCTATCTTTAATTTAATCCAAGAGCCTTTTAGGTAAAGATTTAAGGGTATTAGTGCTAATCCTTTTCTATCTATATAGACTTTTAATTTCTCGATTTCTTTTTTATGTGCAAGAAGTTTTTTGATACGTAGAGGTTCATGGTTGAAGAATTTACCTGCATGGTTATGTGGTGATATATGTACATTATGAAGTTGAATTTGATTTTTTTTAATTAGACAAAAACCATCTTTTAAGTTTACTTTCCCTGCTCTAATTGATTTAACTTCGGTTCCAAGCAGCTCTAAACCAGTTTCAAGTGTCTCTAGGATTTCGTACTCATATCTGGCTTGTCGATTTTCAGCTAAGCGACGATTTCCATCAATTGATGAATTTTTTTTGGATTTTTTTTTTCCTTTTTTGCTCATTTTTCTATTTAGCTCCATTTTTGTTGAGATGCCACTAACCTTCATTCATGGCAATTGTGTCTTCAACTACTAATGATTCTTCTCTTCCTAATGATAAGAGAGAAGAAAGATTGGTTGGTTCAAGTCTTTTAAAGGAGGAGAAAAAATTCTCGAAGCTAGATTCATTCAGACCTAAATATTTTAAAGATTTTATCGGACAAACAGAATTGAAGAAAGTTCTTAGTATTTCAGTCAAAGCAGCATTATCTAGAGGAGAAGCACTTGATCATTTGATGCTCTATGGACCACCTGGGCTTGGGAAAACTACTATGGCTTTAGTTATTGCTGAGGAATTAGGGGTCAAAGCTAGGGTTACAAGTGCACCTGCATTGGAAAGACCACGTGACATTGTTGGATTATTGATAAATTTGAAACCGCGTGAATTAATTTTTGTTGATGAGATTCATAGACTTAATCGAATTTCACAGGAACTTTTGTATCCAGCGATGGAAGATAGAAGGTTGGATCTAACAGTAGGTAAAGGTGCTTCTTCGAGAATGAGATCGATCGAAATTCCTCCCTTCACCTTGGTTGGTGCTACTACTAAGCCAGCTGCTTTGAGTTCTCCAATGCGAGATCGCTTTGGGATTACACAAAGATTAGATTTTTATAACTATTTCGATCTAGAAAATATTATTAAAAGATCTTCAAGTTTGATGAATTTATCAATTACAGAAGATGCATCTAAGCAATTGGCTAGAAGGAGTAGAGGAACACCCAGAATTGCTAATAGACTTATAAGACGAGTTAGAGATTTTGCAGAAGTTTATTCTTCCTCAAACTTAATTGATGTAAAAGTTGTGAACGATTCACTTGATTTGTATCGCGTAGATCAAAGAGGATTAGATGCTACTGATAGATCTTATCTGGGCCTATTAGTGAATGACTATGGAGGAGGACCAGTAGGAGTTGAAACTTTAGCAGCTGCGCTTAGGGAAGATGTAACTACTCTTGAAACTGTCGTTGAGCCATACTTAATGCAAATTGGCTTTTTACAAAGAACCTCTAGAGGCAGGGTCGTTACTCCTGCAGCTGAAAAACATTACTTGTTAACTTCATCCAAAAAGATAGATAAATGAGCAAAAAAAGTATCGGTAAAGCTTTCATTTTATTTTTTACAGTGAGTTTTTTGATATTTAAACCTTTGGCAATTCAGGCTGAGGAACTTCCTGAATTTTTATTTGAGAAAGCCCTTCAAGAAAGTAAAGATGGTGATTTTATTCAAGCTGAAAAAGATTGGAATTTATTTTTAAATAGAAATCCCAATGATGCGGCTGCTCTGAGTAACAGAGGTAATATTCTTCTTGCTCTTGGAGATCCGGAAGGTGCCATTAGAGATCAGAGCAAAGCTATAGAAATTTCTCCTAATGATTTGGACCCATACTTAAATCGTGGAATTGCGGAGGAAGCCTTGAAGCTTTGGGAGGAGGCTAGTAGTGATTACAACTACATTTTAAAGAAGAATCCTAAAGATGTTTCAGCTCTATATAACCTAGGCAACGTTATGGGATCTATGGATAATTGGATTGAAGCGAAGAGATTGTTTTCTAAAGCTGCTTCTTCAAACAATGGAGTTGCGATGGCTAAGTCGAGTGAGGCACTGGCAATCTATCAATTAGATGATCTAGAACTTGCAGAAAAAAAAATTCGAATATTAATTCGTAAATACCCATTATTCGCAGATGCAAGAGCAGCACTTACAGCGCTTCTATGGCGAAAAGGTTTTATAGGTGAAGCTGAAAGTAATTGGGCAGCAACGGCTGGACTAGATATAAGATACCGTGACAAAAAATGGCTGTTGAATATTCGCCGCTGGCCTCCAGGTCCGACAAATGATTTGATCTCATTTCTTGCTTTAGAGGATAAATGAAGGATTTAGGCGAAAAAATACATGTCTCTTCTAAAGAGATACTGCCTGATTTGATTGAATTACGGCGTCATCTTCATGCTCATCCTGAGCTAAGTGGTCAGGAATATCAAACTGCTGCTTTAGTTGCAGGGGAGCTTAGAAAATCAGGTTGGGAAGTCAAAGAAGCAGTTGGTAGGACTGGAGTAGTTGCTGAAATGGGGCAGAAAAACAGACCAGTTGTTGCCTTAAGAGTTGATATGGATGCCTTGCCAATAGAGGAGAGAACAGGTTTAGATTACACCTCTTCAATACAAGGCTTGATGCATGCATGTGGACATGATCTGCATACTTGTATCGGTTTGGGAGTGGCAAAAGTTTTAGCAAACAAAAAATTTACAAATTCAAGAATCCGAATTATTTTTCAACCTGCTGAAGAGATTGCTAAAGGAGCCAATTGGATGAGAGCTGAAAAGGTTCTTGAAGATGTAAAAGCTTTATTTGGCGTGCATGTTTATCCTGATTTGTCAGTTGGGAAAATCGGAATAAAAAGTGGTACTTTTACTGCCGCCGCTGCTGAATTGGAGATAGATATTATTGGTCAAGGAGGGCATGGAGCCAGGCCTCATGAAGGCGTTGACTCCATTTGGGTCGCTGCAAAAGTTATTAGTGGAATTCAAGAGGCTATTAGTAGACGTTTAGATGCGCTTAAACCAGTAGTTATTAGTTTTGGAAAAATTTCAGGTGGAAATGCTTTTAATGTTATTGCTGAGAGGGTAAAACTTTTAGGAACAGTAAGGTGTCTTGATAGTAATTTATATGAACAATTGCCTCAATGGATTGAGAAAATAGTAAAAAATATCGCTTCTAATTACGGAGCTGAAGTACATATGAATTTTAAGTCGATCGCACCTCCAGTCTATAACGATCCAGAGTTGACTAATTTATTATCTTCTTGTGCGAAGACCTTTATCGATGAAGAAAATATTGTTTATTTAGAAAATCCTTCATTAGGAGCTGAAGATTTTGCTTTCTATTTGCAAGATGTTCCAGGAACAATGTTTCGCTTGGGAGTGGCTGGAGAGAAAGGTTGCGCTCCATTGCATAGCAGTTATTTTTCTTTGGATGAAAGAAGCCTTGAATTAGGAATAAAAATTTTGTCTCAAGCGATAATTATGTCTACTGAAAGTTCTTAAAACATTTAGTTGATTTATTTCTATGAAAAGACTAGGTAACCCTCTCATTTCGATTTCAGCACCTTTGCTTATTTTATTAGCAATCACAGGATTTTTACATAGAGAGGGCAAAGATAAAATTCAAGCGATACCTGCTTTAGTAGTTGGAGGTGGATTGGTTGTGAATGGAACAGTTAGAAGACTTAGAAGGAGAAGAATGTTACTTCAAGAAATCAAAAAAGATATGAATGAATAAAAATTTTAATGAGCAAAGTTTTTATCAATAAAAACTTTAGGGTTTAGTTCGCTATTTCGAGCTAATTTGTATGTATCACTAGGGGTGCCATATCGCTTTGCTTTATGGCTGAGATCACACCCTCTGAACCTGATCTGGTTTGAACCAGCGTAAGGAAAGTGAAATCTTGTGATCTTTTGCATATTGCTCCCTTGGTTTATTCAATAGCTTTTTAGTTCATGCGTAATTCATGGGTTGCTTCTAGAAAAGGTAAAACTAATGTTTCTCAGATGCATTTTGCTCGCAAAGGCGAAATCACTGAGGAAATGATTTATGTGGCAAAACGTGAGAATCTTCCAGAGTCTTTAGTTATGGAAGAGGTCGCGCGAGGTCGGATGATTATTCCTGCAAATATTAACCATACGAACTTAGAACCCATGGCAATAGGTATTGCCTCCAAATGTAAAGTCAACGCAAACATTGGCGCTTCGCCAAATGCAAGTGATGTAAATGAAGAATTAAAGAAGCTTGAATTAGCAGTTAAGTATGGAGCAGATACTCTTATGGATCTTTCAACTGGAGGGGTTAATTTAGATGAAGTAAGAACTGCAATTATTAATGCCTCCCCTATCCCTATTGGGACAGTGCCTGTTTATCAAGCATTAGAAAGTGTTCATGGCTCTATTTCAAGGCTAACTGAGGATGATTTTTTACACATAATAGAAAAGCATTGTCAGCAAGGTGTTGATTATCAAACTATTCATGCAGGCTTATTGATTGAACATTTACCCAAAGTTAAAGGTCGGATTACGGGCATAGTTAGTCGAGGAGGGGGAATACTTGCTCAATGGATGCTTTATCACTACAAGCAAAACCCTTTGTTTACTCGTTTTGATGATATTTGTGAAATATTTAAACGATATGATTGCACTTTTTCTTTAGGAGATTCATTAAGACCTGGTTGCTTGCATGATGCCTCAGATGAAGCACAACTAGCTGAATTGAAAACCCTTGGTGAATTAACTAGACGTGCTTGGGAGCATGATGTTCAAGTTATGGTCGAAGGGCCTGGTCATGTACCTATGGATCAAATTGAATTTAATGTTAGGAAGCAAATGGAGGAGTGTTCTGAAGCTCCTTTTTATGTTCTAGGTCCATTAGTAACAGATATATCTCCAGGCTATGACCATATTTCAAGTGCCATTGGTGCGGCGATGGCAGGTTGGTATGGAACCGCGATGCTTTGTTATGTAACGCCTAAGGAGCATCTTGGTTTACCAAATCCTGAGGATGTGAGGGAAGGATTAATTGCTTATAAAATTGCTGCACATGCTGCAGATGTCGCGAGACATAGATCAGGAGCTCGTGATCGAGATGACGAACTGAGTAAGGCTAGAAAAGAATTTGACTGGAATAAACAG
This sequence comes from Prochlorococcus marinus XMU1408, assembly GCF_003208055.1. Taxonomy (NCBI): domain Bacteria; kingdom Bacillati; phylum Cyanobacteriota; class Cyanophyceae; order Synechococcales; family Prochlorococcaceae; genus Prochlorococcus; species Prochlorococcus marinus. The sequence continues at coordinate 84,624 of NZ_QJUE01000006.1, read as the reverse complement.
TTTGAATTATCTCTGGATCCAGAGAGAGCTAAGCAATATCATGACGAAACATTGCCTGAAGAAATTTTCAAGAAGGCAGAATTTTGTTCAATGTGTGGTCCTAATCATTGTCCAATGAATACAAAAATATCAGATGAAGATCTGGATAAATTGGATAATCAAATCAAGTTAAAAGGTGCAGCAGAATTAACACCTCTTAAGTTAAACAAAGAAAATTAGTTCTTTGTTTAACTTAGTTATATTTCGATTAATTGATGGTAGTTAAATTGAATATTATTTATTGAGAAGATTTCTAGATTTTTCTAGTACGTTCTCAACTGTAAATCCAAATTTCTCCAAACATATTCCTCCTGGAGCTGATGCTCCAAAGCTATTCATAGTAACGCTGTCACCATCAAGTCCAATGTATTTATGCCATCCAAAGCTTTCTGCAGCTTCAACTACTAGGCGTTTTCTGATGTTAGAAGGTAAAACTTCTTCTTTATAACTTTCGCTTTGTTCTTCGAAAAGTTCTACACATGGCATAGAAACAACGCGCACTTTTTTACCTTCTGAAGTTAGTTTTTTCGCTGCTTGCACGCATAAATCAAGTTCAGTACCAGTACCAATCAGTATTAGATCAGGATTACCATCGCAATCTTCAAGTACGTATCCACCTAAAGCAACTTTTTCTACTGATGAATTTTGCTGATTGGCCATGCCCTGTCTACTTAGGCATAAAGAACTTGGTCTTTTACGATTTTTAATTGCAACTTTATATGCTCCACTAGTTTCATTGCCATCTCCTGGACGGAAAACCAGCATATTTGGCATTGCTCTTAATGATGGAATGGTTTCTATTGGTTGATGTGTTGGTCCATCCTCGCCAACACCTATAGAATCGTGAGTTAAAACATAAATAACACCTAGCTCACTTAGCGCGGAAAGACGCATCGAACCTCGCATGTAGTCAGCGAAAACTAAAAAGGTTCCACCATATGGGATTAGACCACTATCGTGGTATGCAATACCATTCAAGATGGCTGCCATAGCATGTTCTCTTACGCCAAAATGTAAATAACGTTTTTCAGGACTTTCATATTGAAAAGACCCAGTCTCACCTTTGATATCTGTGTAATTTGAATGAGTTAAATCCGCAGAACCCCCTATTAATTCAGGAACATTAGGTCCCAAAGCACCTAAACATATTTGAGAATGTTTTCTTGTAGCAAGGCCCTTGTCATCCGCTGTATATTTAGGCAAATCTTTGTCCCAGCCTTGAGGGAGCTCCCCTCGAAGCATTCGTTCAAATTCAGATGCTTCATTAGGATACTTTTCTCTGTAATCAGCAAGTGTTTGATTCCAGTCTGACTCAAGTTGGGCTCCTCTCTCAATAGCTTGACGGTATTGGTCGTATACATCTTGAGGAATTTTAAAAGGTTCATGTGACCAACCAAGTTCTTTTCTTGTAAGTTCTGCTTCTTCTGCTCCAAGAGCTGCTCCATGTACCCCAGCTGTATCACTTTTATTTGGAGATCCGAATCCAATGGTTGTAGTAATTTTTATAATTGATGGCTTATCGGTAATTGCTTTTGCTTTTTCTATAGCTTTAGAAATGCCTTCGACATCTGTATTTCCTTCAGGTATTTCTTGAACATGCCAACCATAAGCTTCATATCTTTTTAATACATCTTCTGTAAAAGATACATCTGTTCTGCCATCAATTGTGATGCTGTTGTCATCGTATAGAGCGATTAATTTTCCAAGCTTTAGATGACCAGCAAGAGAACAGGCTTCTGAAGCTATTCCTTCTTGATTGCATCCATCACCCATAATTACGTATGTGTAATGATCTACAACTGTTGAATCAGGCTTATTGAATTTGGCTGATAAATGCGCTTCTGCTATTGCGAGTCCCACTGCATTTGAAATTCCAGCTCCCAATGGTCCAGCAGTTACTTCTACTCCTGGTGTCTCGAAAGTTTCTGGATGACCAGGAGTTTTAGCACCCCATTGTCGAAATTGTTTTATGTCCTCCATCGTTACAGAGTCATAGCCAGTTAAATGCAAAAGGGCATACAACAACATGCACCCATGTCCAGCAGAAAGAACGAATCTGTCTCGGTTAAACCATTTTGGATTTTTTGGATTATGACGAAGATGTTTGTCCCATAATGCGTAACCCATAGGTGCACACCCCATGGGAAGCCCTGGGTGACCACTATTTGATTTATTAACTGCGTCAACTGCGAGCATTCTGATGCTATTGATGCATAGCGTGTCTAGAGAATTAGTCAGAGCAACCATTTTTATTTAGTGGAAAGATTTTTGAGTGGACAATTAAGACGAAATTGATTAGATCATTTGTCTAAAAGCTAGACAGACATTGTGACCGCCAAACCCGAAAGAGTTAGATAGTACGACGCCTAATCTCTTTTCTCTTGCTTTGTTGGGAACATAATCAAGATCACAATTTGGGTCGGGATTGGAATAGTTAATTGTTGGCGGAATTATTTCATGTTTTATTGCTAAAACACAAGCAACGGCTTCTATTCCTCCTGAACCTCCCAATAAATGACCAGTCATTGATTTTGTTGAGCTAGTGGGAACTTGGTATGCATGATTCCCTAATGCAGTTTTAATTGCCGAAGTTTCATTACTGTCATTTGCTGGAGTACTTGTTCCATGAGCATTGATGTAATCGACTTGATCAGGATTGATTTTTCCATCATTTAATGCAAGTTTCATGGCTTCTGCACCTCCTAGTCCACCTGGGGTAGGAGATGTGATGTGATGAGCATCACATGTGGTTCCATAACCAATTATTTCTGCATGTATTGTTGCGTCTCTTTTTAATGCATGGTCAAGAGTTTCTAAAATTAATACTCCAGCTCCTTCTCCAATTACGAACCCATCTCTTTGAGAATCAAATGGTCTACTAGCTGTAGATGGATCTTCATTTCTAAAAGATAGCGCCTTAGCACTTGCAAAACCTGCAACTCCTAAAGGCGTGATACTTGCTTCCGCTCCACCGCAAACCATTGCGTCGGCTTTACCTAATTGCAAAAGTCTAAAAGCATCACCAATTGCATTTGATCCCGCAGCACAAGCAGTTGAAACTGCTGAACTTGGCCCTTTGGCACCCAGTGCAATCGCAGCAAGGCCTGTAGCCATGTTGGGGATCATCATGGGAACAGTAAATGGACTAACTCGACTAGCTCCTTTGTTGTTCAAAACATGAGCTTGAGTTTCCATAGTCAGCAAACCGCCAACTCCAGAACCAATAATTACTCCAATTCTTGCAGAATTTGAATCGTCAATCTTTAGACCTGAATTTCTCAGGGCTTCTTTAGCTGCGATAACACCAAATTTTGAGAAACGATCCCATCTTTTGGATTCTTTTGGTTCTAATTTGCCAGTTGGGTCAAAACTTTTCACCTCTGCTGCAAATCTGCATGCATGAGATGATGCATCAAAGAGTGTTATTTGATCTACCCCATTGCGCCCATTTTGAAGCCCTTCGAGGTAACTTTCGAGGTCGTTGCCAATTGGTGTTATGGCTCCAAGACCAGTAATAACAACTCGATGGAGTTTCTCCATCATGTAAACCTCAAGACTGTTTGTCTTCGATGTATTTGACTGCATCTCCGACAGTGGCAATGCCTTCTGCAGCCTCGTCAGGGATCTCTATGTCAAATGCTTCTTCGAGAGCCATGACTAGTTCGACAGTGTCGAGAGAGTCGGCTCCGAGATCGTTTTGGAAATTTGATTCCGGTTTTACTTCACCGGCTTCAACGCTAAGTTGTTCTGCGACGATAGAACGAACTTTTTCAAGGATTGCTTCCTGGGACATAACCTTTTAGACCTGACTTCCAATCCTACGGGGTCAAGTGTCGAGTTAACAAAAGTGACGGCATTGCAACTATTTTTTTTTATGTAGCGAAACGTAGGTATAGTTTTATACATCAAGGAAATATGGGTTAGAAATTTGTCACACGCCGTCAAAATCTACGACACCTGTATTGGCTGCACCCAATGCGTAAGGGCTTGTCCTTTAGATGTTCTTGAAATGGTCCCCTGGGATGGCTGTAAGGCTTCTCAGATAGCTTCATCTCCAAGGACAGAAGATTGTGTTGGATGTAAACGTTGTGAAACGGCTTGCCCAACAGATTTCCTTAGTATCAGGGTTTATTTAGGAGATGAAACAACTAGAAGTATGGGTTTGGCATATTAAATAAAATTATTATTATTCTTAACGAAGGTTTATTGTTAAATATAAATAATTTTGGGATAACAATTTAAAACCATGTGTGGAATATTTGGCGTTATTGGAACAAGAGAAGTTTCCTCTATTCTTATTGATGGACTAAGAAAACTTGAATATAGAGGTTATGATTCGGCTGGATTAGCAACAATTCAAAATTCAAAGAACGATCAATTTGGAAAACTTAGTGTTAGAAAATCGAAAGGAAAGCTAATCAATCTTTCAAATTCAATTAAAAAAAAACCAATACAAGGTCACCTAGGGATTGGACATACTAGATGGGCTACTCATGGAAAGCCTAATGAGATCAATGCTCACCCTCATGTTGATTTTACAGGCCAAATTGCTGCAGTTCAAAACGGTATTATCGAAAATCATAGGGATTTGTCTAAAAGCCTTCAATCTAAGGGAATTAAATTTATCTCAGAAACCGATACGGAGATAATTCCACATTTAATTGGTTTAGAAATAGAAAATCTTTTAGAAAAAGGACAGGATGCTAATGGACAAACATTATTAAAAGCTGTTCAAAAGGTTCTCTGTTTACTAGAGGGTATTTATGCCATAGCAGTAATTTGGTCTAAGGCACCTGATGCTTTGGTAGTTGCTAGAAGACAAGCTCCATTAGTTCTTGGTTTTGGTGAAGGCGAGTTTTTTTGTGCTAGTGATACCCCTGCTTTAGTTGGATTTACGCGTACATTTTTGCCTTTAAAAGATCATGAAATAGCTCTATTAACTCCATTAGGAATTGAACTTTATGATGCTGATGGTATGAGACAACATAGAGCACCATCGCTTTTAAAGGGTACTGAACTTTTTGCGGATAAAAGAAATTTTCGTCATTTTATGCTTAAAGAAATTTATGAGCAGCCAGAAACAGCTCAATTATGGATAGATAGATATTTGCCTATGGACTTGTCATCGGAGAATTCATTTCCTTTGCCAATTGATAAATCTTTAGTAGAGAAGATAGAGCAAATCCAAATTCTTGCCTGTGGTACTAGTAGACATGCTGGGATGGTTGGAGCCTATTTGCTGGAACAGTTTGCAGGAGTTCCTACTAAAGTTTATTTCGCAAGTGAATTTCGTTATGCCCCCCCTCCAGTTTCTCCTAATACTTTGACAATAGGAATTAGTCAGTCAGGAGAAACAGCAGACACTTTAGCGGCATTGAGAATGGAAAAGGAAAGAAGAAATTCTTTTAAGGATGCTAATTTTTCTTTTCATCAATTGGGAATTACTAACAGACTTGATAGCTCATTAGCTCGTGAATTAGAGAATGTTATTGATATCGGATCAGGTATTGAAATAGGAGTTGCTGCAACAAAAACTTTTCTAGGCCAGATGCTTTCTTTTTATGGATTGACTCTTTTATTTGCGTCTAATAATCACAAAAGAAGTAGTCAAGAAATCCTAGCTCTTTCTAATGATTTGAGATTAGTACCTCAACAATTAACAGACCTCATCAAAAAACATGATGCTTTATCGAAGCAAATAGCACATTTATTTGCTGAAACAAAAGATGTAATTTTCTTAGGTCGAGGAATAAATTACCCAATTGCTCTTGAAGGTGCTCTCAAACTTAAGGAAATAAGTTATATCCATGCTCAAGGATATCCCGCTGGAGAGCTAAAGCATGGACCCATAGCACTGTTAGATCAACATGTACCAGTAATATCAATTGCTGTTCCAGGAGTGGTTTATGAAAAAGTTCTGAGTAACTCACAAGAGGCCAAGGCGAGAGATGCTCGTCTAATAGGAGTTGCGCCGTGTGGACCAGAATCAGAAATGTTTGATGAATTATTTTCTATTCCTAAAGTTAGTGAATGGGTGAGTCCTTTGTTAACCGTTGTACCTTTACAGTTATTTAGTTATCACATAGCTGCGCATAAAGGCCTTGATGTTGATCAGCCTAGAAATTTAGCTAAAAGTGTCACTGTTGAGTAGAACTAAAATTAAAAAATATCTAATAAAATTTTAGAAATTTTGTATAACTAAACTTTGAACTTATTATTAGTTTAGTTTTTTATTCTGCCATAAGAATCCTCAAAACGAATGATATCATCTTCATCTAGATAAGTACCACTTTGTACTTCTATAAGTTCAAGTTTCATTAACCCTGGGTTACTTAACCTGTGCTTACAACCTAAGGGAATAAATGTACTTTGATTTTCACTTAAAAGTTCTTTTTCACCATCCTTTTCAATTAAGGCAGTTCCATTAACTATAATCCAATGCTCTGCTCTATGATGATGCATTTGTAAAGAAAGAGAAGCATTCGGCTTGACTTCGATTAGCTTAACTTGCCATCTACTTCCTTCACTAATTGTAGTGTAATTCCCCCATGGTCGAAAGATTTTTTTATGCATTTTACCTTCTGGAAAATTAGATGAATCTAGACTTTTAATGATATTTCCAATATTTTGAGAATGTTCTCTATTTGCAACTAAGATAGCATCATTTGTATCTACAACTATTAGATTTTCTATCCCTAAACCTACTATTAAGCGCTGTTCACTTTTTAAATAACAATTTTTACTTTTTTCAGCTACTACTCTTCCATTTATATAATTTCCATCGTTATTTTTTTGACTAATATCCCATAATGATTTCCAACTTCCAATATCGCTCCATCCAACATTTAAAGGAAGAACGGTACCTAATTTTGTTTTTTCCATTACAGCTATATCAATTGATAACTTTGGACACTTTTTGAATGATTCTTCTTCTAATCGTAGAAAATCAAGATCAACTATATTTTTTTCAATAGAAATTTTGCAATAATTAATTATTTCTGGTGCAAATTTCTCTAATTCATTGATTATAGTACTTGCTTTGAAAAGAAACATACCGCTATTCCATGTATAACGTGCATCTTTGATTAATTCTTCAGCTTTAGCTTTATTTGGCTTCTCGATAAAATTTTTTATGTCAAGACCATTTATTGTATCTTTTTCATGAGTAGATTCTTTTGCTTCGATATAACCGTAACCAGTTTCTGCGCATGTTGGCACAATACCAAAAGTGACTAATCTTCCCTGTTTTGCATAAGTTTTTGCGGATTGAATTACTCTTTTAAATTCAATTATATTTTCTATTAAATGATCAGCCGCTAAAATTAATAGTAAAGGATCTTTACCTAAAGAAATTGCTTTAAGAGCTGCAACTGCTATCGCTGGAGCAGTATTTCTTCCAATGGGTTCGAGTATTATTGATTGTGGATCTGTTTTTATTTCTCTGAATTGTTCTGCAACTATAAACCTGTGATCTTCATTGCATATCAATATTGGCTTTTGTAATCCCTCTATTCCAATAAGCCTTTCATATGTTTTCTGCAAAAGAGTTTTATTGGTTCTTGAATCAAGTGCTAAAAATTGTTTTGGGTAACTTTCTCTTGAAAGTGGCCAAAGTCTTGTTCCTGATCCACCACTAAGAATTACTGGGATTATTGGGTTATCAGTCATCTCATTGAAGAACAATTTTGTTCATATTTGTATATTAGATTAAAGATCTTGATGAATTTAAAGTTCCAATAGACCTGGAGGTGGATTGATTAGTAGCCATTTTTCTTTGATTTCTATTTCTGGCACAATTTCTTTAACAAACGGTACCAAAACTTTTTTACCTTCTACTAACTCTATCTCTAGCAGGTCATTACCCCCTTTAATCAAGTCAGTGACATGACCAATTAAAGACTTTTGTGGCCCTTCTCTTGCTTCCAAACCAATCAAATCGAAATAATGATACTCATCATTTCTCAAAGATGGTCTACTATCAACTGGGACGACTAAATTCCAACCAATAATTTCTTCTGCTGAACTCCTGCTTGATACACCTTCAATAGAAATTACGTAGATTGCTTTACCGGGAATAAGTGTTCCTTTAATTAATTTGATTTCTATAGGCAATTCGTTGGCTTTTTGAATCCAACGTTTTCCAGGTTTGGTAAACCGTTCTGGAAAGTCGCTGCTAGGTTTAATTCGAACATCACCTTTTAAACCTTGGGGAGCAACAATTTCACCTATTGAAATCCACTTATCTTTTTCGTTCATTTTTATGATTACAATTTTTCTAGTAGTTTATTTCAATATTCTCAATTATGACTGATTTAAAAGAACCGATTCTCCCTGGTACAACAGTCACTGTTAACAATCAAGAGTCAATTTATAACGGTTATGTAGGATTTGTTCAAAGAATAAGTGGAGATAAAGCAGCAGTGCTTTTTGAAGGAGGCAATTGGGATAAGTTGCTCACCTTACCTTTGAAAGATCTTTTGAAAAGCTAATCACTATTTTCAAGAGACATTAACTATAGCTTGAGTACATTCTTTTCTACAGCAGTTAATGCTTCATTAGCTGCTTCTTTCTCTGCTTGTTTCATCGACTTTCCCCAACCTTCAGCTATTGAAATGTTTTGAATGTAAACAGTGCAAAAGAATCTCTTAGGATTATTGTGCTTTTTATTGATTTCAATTGTTTTGTAAGTGGGAATTGATAATCCTTTCGCTTGAGTCCATTCCTGAAGGGCTGATTTGTAGTTTTGCTTGTGAGGATCAGCTAAAACTTTTTTACTTTTATCTACCCAGAATGGATTAAGCCAATTTTTAATAGGATCTAAAATTTTGATACTTTCATATAACGCTCCTATTAATGCCTCAGTTGCTTCTGCTTGAATAGTTGCGCTTGCTGATTTATCTCTAAGAGCTTTTGGGCCAATAATTAATACGCTTTTAATATTTATTTTTTCCCCAACCTGCTCTAGCCATTTGTCACTCACAAGATGAGATCTAAGTTCAGATCTTTCTCCAACTTGCATATGAGGATATTGATTTTTTATGAAGTCTGATGCAATGAGTCTTAAGACGGCATCACCAAGAAATTCAAGATTTTCATAATTAAATTTATTATTTGCTGAACTATGAGTAAGTGATTCATTAATGTATGAAAGATTTTTGATTTTTTCATGAGTAAATTCTTTTTGATACTTTTTATCTAAATTTAAATTTTTGATAAAATTGATTATTTCTTCTACTCTTTGATTTGAAATTTCCATAATTATTCAAGGCGTACGATTTAATTGACAAATTAATAAAATTCTGAGTCTAGTTTCTTTATTGAACATTAAGAAAGTGAAAGCAGGTCATAAGCCGGGTTCTGTTCATTCTTCTTTATTTAAAAAGTGAATGGGTAATCATCTATCTGGGACTATCGTTACCGATAGCCTCAAGCGGCTCTCATTAGGAACTTGGTCTATGGCCATCCAATGTTCCTCGCCTTGCTCCTGGCCGGGGTTTACCTAGCCAGCACCTCTCGATGCTGCTGGTGCGCTCTTACCGCACCTTTGCACCCTTGCCATGCTTGTTGGGATTTCCCCATGAAGCATTAGGCGGTGTATTTCTGTGGCACTATCCTCACGGTCACCCGCACTGGGAATTACCCAGCAAGCTTGGCCAAATAGGAGCCCGGACTTTCCTCAATAGAATTCTTCAGCTTTTGCTGAAGTTCAATTGCGATTACCTCCCCTGCTTTCAACTCCATCATGCCTCAAGGCATAATTAATTAAAGGGGGCTGTAGCTCAGTTGGATAGAGCGACGGTTTCCTAAACCGTAGGTCGTGGGTTCAAGTCCCGCCAGCCCCGTGTTAAATGCGAATTAAAAATAAAAATATCTAGTCCTATATGTAGTGGGTGTGCAAAATCCTTACTCTCTCGCTAGCGTTGGTGTAGTGAATCAGTCAACATGGCCCAGCTTCACGATCTTCGCTTAAGGTTACTTGTTCAACAAGAGAGTGAACACATATCTGAATCGCAACCAAATGATTTAGATTTATCAGTTGTGCAAGCTAGATGTTTATGTTGGTTAACACTTCTAGCTGAGGCGCATGAGGATCAGGCTAATGATGCTGAGGGAAGGCGTGATACTGAACAAGCAATGGGATGGTTCGCGGATTCAATGAGATTGCGTGATGTAATTCAAGTAGTTTCGAGCATTGAAATACCTTTACCTGAAAGCTCTGATTTAGGTGGAAATGATGCTGGAGAAGACTCTTTTAAGGATGAGCCTCCTATGACGGCCTAATAGATGCAATGATGGGTTTAAGCTGCCTTAATGAAGGTGTCTGAAGAACCATGCCAATGTCCAGATTGCCTCAGGTTTTATAGAGAACACGACCGTTTAATTCGAGAGTTCCCAACACTGCGACAACAGCAAGAAATTAATTGGGCGGCTCTTCAGTCTTTTAGAACTTTATGTGGCAGGGTCTTAGAGGATTTACAAAAGCAACTGAATTCAAATTCATCCAATAAACCTGAAGAAATTGTTAGACAGGTAACTATTGAGAAAAAAGAAAAATCTCTTACAAAAGTAATTTCTGATCTGGAGAATATTAATGCTCATCTATATTCGGTTGAAGCTCTAATGGAAAGAATATTTGATGTCAAAGTTCCTGAAGAAATTGAAGATAAATTTAGAGAAATTTCTGGAGAATTAGCTCCAGACCCATTAAATATTGATCGATTAAGATTGAATAGATTATTGCATCAAACACCAGATTTGCCTGACAAATAGAAACTTATTTTTCACAACTTATTTCAACAGGTAAAGGTTTAACTTTCCATATAGATTGACAATATTCTCTAATGGATCTGTCCGAAGAGAAAAAGCCCGATCTTGCAGTATTTAGTAAAGCCATGCGATTCCATTTCTGACTCTTTTTCCAAGCTTGACTAACTTCATCTTGAGCACGAAGGTAGTCATCAAAATCTGCCATAACAAAGAAAGGATCATTACCTGTCAAAATATTAATTATTGGTTTAAACAGCTCACTATCACCGTTACTAAAATGACCAACTTCTATTAATTTAAGAGTTTCTTGAAGTTCATTGGATTCTTGAATAAAATTATTAGGGCAATAACCTTGATCTCTTAATTCCATTATTTCTGATTCAGTCTTTCCAAACAAAAAGAAATTTTCTGCCCCCACTCTTTCTCTGATTTCTACGTTTGCCCCATCAAGTGTTCCAATTGTTAAAGCACCATTCATGGCGAATTTCATATTTCCAGTTCCTGAAGCTTCTTTACCGGCTGTTGAAATTTGCTCAGAAAGATCGGTTGCGGGATAAACTTGTTCACCCAATTTCACATTGTAGTCAGGCAGAAAAACAACCCTTAGTAATCCATCCATATCAGGGTCAGCATTCACTACATCTGCTATTCCATTAATAAATCTAATCATTAACTTTGCCATGAAATAACCTGGCGCAGCTTTGCCACCAAAAATTATCGTGCGTGGTGCAATGTTTTTGGTTATTCCATTTTTTATTCTTAGATATTGTGCAATAACTTGCAAAGCATTTAAGTGCTGTCTTTTGTATTGGTGAATTCTTTTGACTTGAACATCAAATAAACTCGATGGATCTACAAGAACTCCAGTTTGTCTGTGAATATAACCAGCTAATTTCCGTTTGCCAGAAAGCTTCGCAGAAGCAAAAAGATCTAGAAAATTAGAATCATTTTCTTTTTTTTCTAACTCACGTAATAGATCCATATTGGTAATCCAATTAGGACCAATTTCTTTGTCAAGAAGTTTAGAAAGTTCAGGATTTGCTAAAGCAACCCATCTGCGTGGAGTAACTCCATTAGTTACGTTAGTAAATTTTTCAGGCCAAAGCTCTGCAAATTCAGGTAATAATTGTCTCTTGATTAAATCTGAATGTAGTGCAGCTACTCCATTTACATGATGAGCTCCAATTGTCGCTAAATGTGCCATTCGAATAGCTTTTCCACCATCTTCATCAATAATTGAAAGTTTCCTTAAAATCACATCGTTACCTGGATACTTAAGCCTTACTTGTTGCAAGAATCGTCTATTGATTTCATAAATAAGTTCTAAATGTCTAGGTAATAAATTTCTAAATAGGCTCAGATCCCATTTTTCTAAAGCCTCGGGTAACAAAGTGTGATTTGTATAGGCAACAGATCTATTGGTGATTTCCCAGGCTTTATCCCAATCCAATCTATGTTGATCAATTAATAGTCTCATTAACTCTGCTACTGCAATTGCTGGATGAGTGTCATTAAGTTGAACTGTCCAATGATTTGGAAACTCCTCAACAGCAATAGATCGCTTTTCTAAACTTCGAAGCATATCCTGTAAGGAACAACTTACAAAGAAGTGTTGTTGCTTTAAGCGCAATCTTCTTCCTTCATCAGTTCCATCATTGGGATAAAGAACTTTAGAGAGAGTTTCTGAAGCTACTTTCTCTTCAACAGCACCGTAGTAATCTCCTATATTGAAAGCGTAGAAATCAAAACTTTCTGTTGCATCAGCTCTCCATAATCGAAGGCGATCACAGCTATTGACTCTGTAACCAAGAACAGGAACATCATGTGGTACACCTATTGCATGTTCGCTGGGGATCCATCGAGAGCGATAGTTACCGTTGTCATCGGTATAACTCTCTGTTTGTCCACCAAAACCGACTAAGCAAGCTTCATCAGGTTGTGGTAATTCCCAGGGCCACCCTCCCTTTAGCCATTTATCAGTAACTTCTACCTGCCAACCATCTCTAATTAATTGGTTGAAAATACCAAATTCGTACCTTATTCCATACCCCACTGCAGGGACCTGAAGACTTGCAAGTGATTCCATATAGCAGGCTGCGAGTCTCCCTAAACCTCCATTACCAAGCCCAGGTTCTTCTTCTACTTCCAATAAGTCATTAAGAGATTCAATCCCAAACCTTTTGAGAGCTTCTTCTGCTTCTTTTTTTATTCCTAGATTTAATAAGTTATTGTTTAGTTGTGGTCCGATCAGAAATTCAGCAGAAAGGTAAGCGACGGTTTTTTGTGGTCTAGCTCGAATTGTTTCCTGACTGGTTAAATATCTACTCATCAACCTATCTCTAACAGCAAAGCTCAAAGCCATGTACAGATCTCTAAGACTGGCTGATGTAGCGAGTTTTCCTAGTGTGAAAAAGAGATGTTCAGTCATTCCATCGAAGACTGCATCGGCATCCATGCCAGCCCTAACAGGATCGGCATAGCATCCTGGGGTGGGCAGACGCAGATCTATTGACTGGGAGCTGCTCATAAGGGCATCAAATGTTTCTGGACGCTAGCGAATATATTCTTAGTAATCTGTTAGTAACTTCAGATCCACACCATATTAATTAAGTCACCTTTGATACTTAAGCCAAATATGCCCTGTGATTAGGTAATTTATGTTTTAAAGAAAAGGCTTTTCTAAAAAACCTGATGGTATTAACTCCTCTAGTCTCAGCACTAAATACACATGATGTTGAGGTCGCGGAAACTTTAATAGGTGTCATTAATTTCTTGATGATTTTTGTCGCTGCAAGGACTTTGGCGGAAATCTTAGTTCGGCTTAGTTTACCCACAATTGTCGGAGAGCTTCTTGCAGGTGTTTTAATTGGTGCTTCAGGTTTACATCTATTACTGCCACCAAGTGCTCATGCCGAATTAAATCAAGGTTTTGTATCTCTAATAAGTACTCTTGCTTCAGTACCTAAAGAAGCAGTCCCAGATATTTATTTTGAAACTTTTCCATCATTACAAGCCGTAGCAACATTAGGGCTTTATGCGTTGTTATTTCTTACCGGTCTGGAAAGTGAATTAGAGGAACTTGTAGCAGTTGGAGCACAGGCGTTCACTGTTGCAATGGCAGGAGTGATTTTGCCATTTGCTTTTGGAACTTTTGGATTAATGTTTATTTTCCAAGTAGATATCATTCCTGCGATATTTGCTGGTGCATCTATGACTGCTACAAGTATAGGTATTACTGCGAGTGTCTTTGGTGAACTTGGATATTTAAAAACTCGCGAGGGTCAAATTGTTATTGGCGCTGCAGTACTAGATGACATACTTGGAATTGTAATTCTTGCCGTTGTAGTTGCACTTGCTACGGGAGGATCTTTGCAAATTGCTCCCATTGTCAAATTAGTACTAGCTGCAACAGTTTTTGTTATTGCTGCAATTGCTTTGAGTAGAACAGCAGCTCCAGCCTTTGATTGGTTGCTTGAAAGACTTAAAGCTCCTGGAGCTGTTGTTGTAGCTTCGTTCGTGATTTTAGTTCTAAGCTGTTTTGTTGCTACTGCTATTGGTCTAGAAGCTGCTTTGGGTGCTTTCGCAGCCGGATTGATACTAAGTAGTTCAAAAAATAATCATGCAATTCAACAATCTGTTTTGCCTTTGGTATCGCTGTTCGCAACAATTTTCTTTGTTCTTGTTGGAGCAGGTATGGATCTGTCAGTAATCAATCCTCTTGATCCTGAGAGTCGATCTGCTCTTATTGTTGCTGGGTTCTTATTTATTGTGGCAATTGTTGGAAAGATTGCGGCTGGTTGGTCCTTTGTCATTGATAAACCAACAAATCGATTGGTAGTTGGCTTGGGAATGATGCCTCGAGGTGAGGTCGGATTAATATTTTTAGGATTAGGGACAAGTGCTGGTTTGCTTACCCCTTCTCTAGAGGCAGCAATATTGTTAATGGTTATTGGAACTACTTTTTTAGCGCCTGTTTTACTTAGAGTGGTTTTGAAAGATAAACCCCCTTCAGGTGGAAATTCTATTCCTGACGAGGTCGCAGCTGATCCAGTTGGGTTAGTTTAGAAAAAATTTGAAAATTCTTTTTCAAAAAGGTGAGGAAATTTCGAAAAAACGAAATAAAATCACTAATCTATTTGTATCAATGATTTACTAGGATCTATCAATGTCAGTCTATTCTTAAATGGTTTCCTCAGTAATAGAAAAAAATCTTTCTGATTGGAAATTCTTAGGTCATTCTGTTCATAGCTTGAGCATTATTCCCGAAGATCATAAAAATAAAACTGATAAAGAAAAAGGACCAGCAATTCTTTTAATTCACGGTTTTGGTGCATCTACAACACATTGGCGGCATAACTTACCAGTACTTGGAGAACAGTATGAAGTTCATGCTCTAGATCTTCTTGGCTTTGGTAAAAGTTCTAAACCTGGTGGTCTTGCCTATGGAGGTCCTCTGTGGAAAGATCAGATTGTCTCATATGTTAAAGAGAAGATTGGGCGACCAACAATACTTGTTGGTAACTCCCTAGGAGGATATGCCGCGCTTGCTAGTGGTGCTGATTTAGGTGCTGATGCAGCAGGTGTTGTTTTATTAAATGCTGCTGGTTATTTTAGTGAGGATAAAAAAACAACCACAGGATTTTGGGCTACAGCCAGAAAGACTGTTGCGGGAATCTTTCTAAAAAATGCTTTATTGCAAAGGATTATTTTTGAAAATCTTAGACAGCCTTCAACAATTAAACGTACTTTGAATCAAGTTTATATTGATACCTCAAACGTTGATGATGAGCTAGTGGAAGCCATCCGAAAACCCTCTTTGGATAAAGGTGCTTTTAACGTCTTCAAAAGTGTTTTTGATCCTGCTGGCCCCCAGGGAAGACCACTTGATGAGTTATTCGCTCAGTTGAAGTCCCCATTGCTGTTACTTTGGGGTAATCGAGATCCTTGGATGAATGCACCTGGTAAAAGAGCTACTTACAAAAAACACACTCCTGAAAATACAAAAGAAGTTATTTTAGATGCTGGTCATTGTCCACATGATGAAGTTCCTGATCAGGTTAATTCCGCTCTTTTAGAATGGATTGATCAGCTTTGATCAATGACTGTCAGTTTCTTAAAGAAAACAAACCCTTATCCTCACTGGGAATATTCAGACTCTGATTTCGATTCACTAATAAGAATTGTCCCTGAGAGAGGTGGATTGATTACTGAATGGCAAAGCGAAGGGAAAGAACTGTTGTACTTTGATTTAGAGCGTTTTTTAGATAAAGATAAAAGTGTCAGAGGTGGAATACCTATCCTATTCCCCATATGCGGTGATTTATCTGAGAGCTATTTAATTGGTGGTAAGAAGCATTCTTTAAAACAGCATGGTTTCGCAAGAGATTTACCTTGGTCAATTGATTTATTAAAAGATGAATTAGGAATTAGGCTAAAACTAAGTGATACAAAAGATTCACGTTCTTGTTTTCCTTTCTTCTTTACTCTATTGATGGATGTTTGCTTGAAAGAAAAAAGTCTTCAAATATCTGTAAAGGTTTATAATCAGAGTCAAGATTCTATGCCTTTTAGTTTTGGCTTGCATCCATATTTCCATGTATCAAATACAAAAAAAATAAAGATAGATGGGTTGCCTGAAAAATGCATTGATCAAACTAATATGAAAGTTACTAATGCCTCTGACCAAATAAAAATTTTAGATAAAGGAGTTGATTTTCTTTGTTACCCTTCTCGTTCGGTGAAACTTTTCGATTGTTTGTCTAGAAATTTAATTGAATTAATTCATCAAGAGCCAATGGATACAACAGTAATATGGACTGATCCACCTAGACAAATGGTTTGTCTTGAGCCCTGGACTAGCCCAAGGAATTCATTGGTTACTGGAGATAGAAAACTTGAAATTAAATCAGAAGAATATGTAGAATTATTTACCACTTTTAAGCATAATTCTTTTTAGTTATTTAAGTTTTTGATGAGTATAATCTGTAACTAATTAAATTTAATTAATAACTTTTTGTATTACAAGTATTTCAATATTTTGTTCGTTTTTGCATCTATGATCAATATATAATAGATTCATCATTCATGAATTTGTGATGAATAATGTTAGGAGCAGATGTTTCCTCTCCAGGCGTACTAAATATTGATGACCTCAGGTCTAGAGCCCAAAAACGTCTACCGGCAATGGTTTTTAACTATATAGATAGTGGTGCTGATAGAGAACAAACACTTGCACAAAATTGCAACGCATATAATGAAATTTTATTTAGACCTAGATGTGCAGTCTCTGTTCCCTCGTGTGATCTTGGAATATCTATTTTAGATCAGAAATTTCAACTTCCTTTTTTGTTAGGACCAGTAGGTAGCAGCAGAATGTTTTATCCCCAGGGAGAAGTGGTTGCAGCTAGAGAGGCAGGGAAAGCAGGAACTGGATATACTTTGTCGACTCTCTCAGGTTGTTTGCTAGAAGATGTTAAAGCTGCTACTACCGGTCCAGCTTGGTATCAGCTTTATTTACTGGGTGGTAAAGAAGTCGCCTTAAAAACAATTGCTAGAGCTAAAGAAGCTGGATTCTCGGCAATAGTTGTAACTATTGATACGCCTGTGTCTGGTTTAAGGGAAAGAGATATGCGATCAGGAACTCAACAGCTTTTATCTATGAATCCTTTTGAGATGCTTCCTTATATTCCCCAAATATTAGTAAAACCATGCTGGATGACTCAATGGTTAAGTGATGGCGGTTTAATGAGTTTTCCAAATGTTCAACTTGATGATGGCCCTATGGGATACACGGCAATTGGACCTGCTTTAGAACAATCGGTTGTTACTTGGGAGGATCTTCAATGGATACGCGAGGCGTGGGGTGGAAAAATTATTGTTAAGGGTATACATATAGGTGATGACGCCAAAAAAGCGGCAGAGTTAGGAGCTGATGCGATCGTTATTTCTAACCATGGAGCAAGGCAACTTGATAGTGTTGCTCCTACGATACGTGTTCTTCCCGAAATTTTAGCTGCAGTAGATGGGAAAATAGATGTTTTGATAGACGGAGGTATTCGCAGGGGTAGTGATATCGTTAAAGCATTATGTCTTGGCGCGAAAGGAGTTTTGATAGGTAGAGCCTATGCATATGGACTTGCTGCTGCAGGGGGGGAAGGCGTTGCTAGAGCTATAGAAATTCTTCAAACAGATATAGTTAGAACCATGAAACTATTGGGATGTGCGTCTGTTGCCGATTTAAATAAATCTTATATTCAAGTTCCTGAAAGTTGGGAGAGATTCGAATAAAAAGTTGAAAAAACAATAGATTAACTTTTCATGAAAATAATTATTTTTGATGATGATCCAACTGGATCTCAAACTGTTTATGGATGCCCATTATTATTAAACTGGGATGAACAAACTCTAGAGAAAGCTTTTACAAAATCTTCGCCTTTAATATTTATCCTTGCGAACACAAGATCTTTATCTTCAGTTTTGGCTGTGAAGAAAACGAGAGAAATATGCTCATCTATTAAGAAGTTTTTTTTAAGACAAGGATATTCCAAAGATGATTATTTTTATATTAGTAGAGGTGATTCAACATTACGTGGTCATGGCGTTTTGGAGCCTGCAATTCTTGCGGAAGAATTAGGACCATTTCATGCAACATTTCACATTCCAGCTTTTTTGGAAGGTGGAAGAACAACTGAAAACGGTATTCATTATCTAAATGGAATACCAGTTCATAAGACTGATTTTGGCCGTGATAAAATTTTTGGATTTTCTACTAGTGATTTAGCTAAATGGATTGAAGAAAAAAGTTTGGGAGAGATACAGGCTGAAAATATCTTGCACGTTGAAATCAAACAATTAGATATGGCTTTTAATAATGAAGACGGTTTTAAATCTCTTTTAAGCTTTTTATCTAAATTAGAAAACAATATTTCCGTAGTTGTGGATGCTAAATTACCCCGCCATTTAGAAACACTGGCTAAGGCTATTAAAGTGGTTTCTCAAGAAAAAAGATTTCTTTTTAGAACAGCAGCAAGCTTTATCAATTCTCTATCAGGCTTACCACCTAATTATAAAAGTCCTGCAGATTTAGTATCTTTAAAATCAAAAAATAATGAGTTTGAATATAAGCCAGGTTTGATAATTGTTGGTTCTCATGTGCAATTAGCAACAGATCAATTAGAGGTTTTATTGAAAGATAATTCCTGTGAAGGTTTGGAAATACCTGTCAGCAAATTAGCGGATATATTTGCTATGAAAGATGGTCAACAGGAAATTTTAGAATTGGAGGCCATTTTATTATCCAAAATAGATAATATTTTTGATAATAAAAAAATACCTGTTTTATATACAACTCGAGAAGAGAAAAAATTTTCATCTAACTCTATAAGAATGAAGTTTGGACTTGAACTTGCAGAGTTTATGGCAATTCTAGTTAGGAAAAAAACTAGTAAGTTGGGTTACATTATTAGTAAAGGAGGTATTACAACACAACTTTTACTACAAAAAGGATTAAATTTTAATCATGTAGATTTAAAAGGCCAAATATTACCAGGGTTGTCAATAGTAACAAGTAATTCTGATCAATATAATTTACCAGTAGTTACTTTCCCAGGTAACCTAGGCAATGAGAACACACTTTTAGAATCATTTAGATTAATGGAGTCAAATTCTTAATTTTTGAAAGACTCTAAATAATATTTAATTAGAATCTTTCAACAATTGATTTAGCAAAATCACTACAACTAAGCGGCTCTACGCGTGGTTCCATTAATCTTGCCAGATCGTAAGTAACTTGTTTATCTGAAATAGATTTGCTCAATCCATTTGTAATTAATTTTGCTGCCTCATTCCAACCTAAATATTCCAACATCATTACTCCACTAAGTATTACTGAACCTGGATTGATTCTGTCCAAGCCTGCATGCTTTGGAGCTGTTCCATGAGTGGCTTCGAAAATAGCCGCTTTATCTCCAATGTTTGCTCCTGGTGCCATCCCCAAACCACCAACAATTGCCGCCGCCGCATCGGATATGTAATCACCATTTAGATTGAGAGTTGCAAGTATGGAATACTCTTGAGGACGAGTTTGAATTTGTTGAAAAATACTATCTGCTATTCGGTCATCAACCATCACCATACTTTTCCATTTTCCATTGCCATGACTATTCCCAATGCTTGTAAGAACTGAAGAAACCTCATCACAAATAGCTTTCTTTTTTTCTTCCGTTAAAGAGGCATAACCTGGATCAATTAATTCAGCATTCTCCTCGTGTGTGATTCGAGGATTTTTGTCTACATTATCTAAAATCCAACTTTCTCTCTCGGTTACGCATTCATTCCTAAATTCCGTGGTTGCTAAATCGTATCCCCAATCTCTAAAAGCTCCTTCAGTAAATTTCATGATGTTTCCCTTATGAACCAAGGTCACATGTCTTTTGTTCCCCTCAAGCTTGAGAGCATGTTTAATTGCTCGTCTGATATGTCTTTGACTACCACTTTTGCTAACTGGTTTAATTCCTATTCCTGATCCGTTAGGAATTTTCCTGTTTTTTAATTTTTGGCTAGCTGGAATTATTTCATTATTGAGTTGATCAATCAATTTTATGCATTCGGGATCATCAGATTCCCATTCAATGCCCATGTATATATCTTCAGTATTTTCACGATATACAATTACATCTAAATCTTGCGGCTTTTTATGAGGGCTTGGAGTCCCTTCATAATATTTGCATGGTCTAACGCATGAATATAAATCAAAAATTTGCCTTAGAGATACGTTTAAAGATCTAATTCCTCCCCCTACAGGTGTGGTTAAAGGTCCTTTGATTGCTATCCCGTAAGTTCGTATCGCCTCAAGAGTATCGTTCGGTAAGTATTGATAAGTTCCATATAAGTCGCAAGCTTCATCACCTGCATAAATTTTGAACCATTCAATGGATCGATTGTTTCCATAAGCTTTTTCTATAGCTTTATCGATTACTAATTGTGTAGCAGGCCAAATATCTATACCTGTTCCATCACCTCTGATAAATGGAATAATTGGATGGTCTGGAACAACTGGGTTTCCATCAGCAAAAGTAATTCTTTGGCCTTCGGATGGGGCAGTAAGCTTTTCAAAATTTTCCATAATTTTTATTCAGCGATTAATAGATCTAATGTTGAGCTTATGTCTAAGTGGTAAGTTTTGATTAAATGATTTTGAACTCATGGCAGTAGCCTTGGCTAGGCAACTTCGTGAAGGGACTAAAAAGTCTCATACGATGGCTGAAAATACAGGTTTTATAAGTTGTTTTCTCAAGGGAGTAGTTGATAAGTCCTCATACAGAAATTTATTAGCTGATTTATATTTTGTTTACTCTGCGATGGAGGAAGAGATAGAAAAACTTTGTGAAAACTCACATCCGATAATTTCTCCGATTGGATTTAAAGAGCTTTTTAGGAAGGAAAAATTGGAACAAGACCTGTCGTTCTACTTTGGTAGTCAGTGGTCTGAATTGGTAAAACCCTCTAAGCCAGCTGTTGAATATGAAGCAAGAATTAGAGAAATTGCTAAAGATAACCCTGAACTTTTAATTGGGCATCATTACAGTAGATATATAGGTGATTTGTCTGGCGGACAGCTTTTGAAAACTATCACTAAAAAAGCCATGAATCTTCCAGGTGATGAGGGACTGAGCTTTTATATTTTTGAGGAAATCAGAGATGAAAAAGAATTTAAAATTAAGTATCGAAATACTTTGGATAATCTTCCGATAGATCAAAAGATAGCAGATTCAATTATTGAAGAGGCTAATAGATCTTTTAAATATAATATGGATATTTTCAATGAATTGGAAGGAAATTTAATTGCAGCGATAGGAAAAGTTTTATTTAGATTTTTTGCAAGCAAAAAGCGAAAAGGTAGTACAGAGTAATGAAATCCATACTTGGACAAAGCCATTGCTCAATATCTATTAAGATAGTGCAAAAGTTTTGAATTTATTGTTTTTAACTGATTTCATCACTTTAAGTGTGAGTAAAGTATTAAATTTTCTAAGGAGATGACAGTATATGTTTGATGATCTTTTAAGTGAATTAACAACAAATATTCTTGAACATGGTGGTAAAAACTTGATTGTTCCGAATGAATTTTGTGAACGTGTTTCTAAAAACGGTAATTGCAAACTGAATAGCTGGTTATGGGATGTTCCAGAATTTCGAAGATGGAGAGTGACTAGATTGGACGCAGGGGATCGTCTTCAAGTATTAAATTCAGTTGCTTATCCTAATGATCAAAATGATATGCCAATTATGGGTATTGATCTTTTGTGGTTTGAAAAAACTAAAAAGCTAGTTGCTATTCTTGATTTTCAGCCTCTTGTACAAGATAAAGAATATTTTGATAGATACTTTGATGGTTTAAAAAGCCTCAAACAATACTTTAATGAATTTAATTATGATATGAACAGTAATATATATGATCCAAGTAAATACTTTTCTCCATGGGCTCTATTTTGCAAAGGTGGTAATTTTGAAGTAGAGAATATTTTACCAAAGGTTTTTAGCTCTTTTCTTAAATGTTATTGGGTAAATCTTGATTTATCTAAAGCTAATAAAAATTATATTAAATCTAAAGAGGTCAGTTTATTGCATATAGATTATGATAAATACAGTTCTGAAAAAGATCCTGCTCATAGTTTATTTTCTGGTTTTTTTGGTAAAGAATGGTCTGAAAAATATATGCAAGAGTTTTTATTTCCATTAAGCCAAGAAAATAATAATTCTTTATTTTAGTCTTTAAATGCAAAGCAACCGAAATAATAGTCTTGAGCCTATTTCAATTTCTAATTGGCGCTGGTCTTATTTCTTAGATGAAACTATTAAGGGCTTTTCTATTTTTCAGCCTAGATTTTATCCTATAGAAAATGATTTTCTTTTTAGAAAATCTGAGATTGGTTCAAGTTCTAATCCTAAAAAAGTTATTTTGGAAACATGGGGTTTAAAGACGGAAAAAATACGAAAGGCTAGATGTGCTTGCCTGCAAGCAGGTGAAATCACTTCCGTCATGAATTTGGTCGCTTCACCGTTAAATAATTATGATCTACCTTTTTTTGGAGCTGATTTTGTAACACTTCCAAATGGACATCTTATTGCATTAGATCTTCAACCTGCTTTAAAAGATGATGCAAAGCATACTCAATATGTTTGGGATAAATTAATACCAATACATGCTAAATGGCAATCTAAACTTCCGTCAGGAGGTGATATTCCTTCTGAGGCTAGACAATACTTTTCTCCAGCTTTTCTTTGGTCTAGGATTCCATTAGGAGATGAAGGTGACAAATTAATTAGTCAGATAATTAAACCTGCTTTTGATGAATACTTGAATTGTTTCTTAGACTTAGTTAGAGATGCAAAGATGATTTCTAAGGAAAGATCTTTTAAATTGTTAAATGGTCAGAAAAAATATATGCGATATCGAGCGGAAAAAGATCCTGCAAGAGGGATGTTAAGAGGCTTTTTTGGTGAGCAATGGACTGAAAACTATATAAATAACATTCTTTTTGACCTAAAATAAAATAAAGTAAAGAAAAAAAATGGTTCAAAAAATTCTCTTTGTTTGTTTGGGAAATATTTGTCGTTCTCCTGCAGCTGAAGGAATTTTTAATCAAAAAATTAAAGAACGAGATTTAGAAAAATTGTTTGTCGTTGATTCCGCAGGTACTGGTAGTTGGCATGTCGGAAACCTTCCTGATAAAAGAATGCGTGCAACAGCATTATCTAGAGGAATAGAGCTGACAAGTAGGTCAAGACAAATAGAGGAAAATGATTTATATGAATTTGATCAAATTCTTGTTATGGATAAAGATAATCTTGATGCTGTTAAATCATTAACTAAAGATGATATGAATCCAGTAAATTCTAAAATAAAGCTGATTTTAAGTTATTCAAAAAACTCTCAATTAGAAGAAGTCCCTGATCCTTATTATGGTGGACAGAACGGCTTTGAACAGGTTCTAGATTTATTGAATGATGCTATAGATGAATTAATAGATAGTCTTATAGATTAGGTGTAGCCCATACCTCTTCTGGAATCTTTGATCTGAAAATATAAGTTAGTTCTTCTAAAACTTTTTCAATGTTCATTCCATCAGTACAAAGCTCTACAGCATCATGAGCTTTTTTTAAGGGGGCGATTTCTCTTTCACTATCTTGCTTGTCTCTTTCTTCAATTTCTTTTTCAAGATCTTCAATACTTGAGTATTCATAACCCCTTTTTTCTAAATCAATAGATCTTCGTTTTGCTCTTTCTTTTGGAGTAGCTGTTAGAAAGATTTTTACATCTGCATCTGGAAATACAGCTGTGCCAATGTCTCTTCCTTCAGCAACTAAACCTCCACCCTCTCCAATTACTTGTTGTTGTTTTGTGAGTAACTCTCTTACAAATTGTTGTTTGGCAATTTCAGAAACCCTTGAAGTCACCTCTGGGGATCGTATCTTCTCTGTTACGTCAATATTATTTATTAATATTTTTTGGTCAACAAAGTTTGAGCTTTGAAATTCTAATTTTGAATCTTTCAAGATATTTTTGATTTGCGCTTGATCACTTGGATTAATCGAATTGCTTATTATTAACCAAGTCACCGCTCGATACATTGCGCCAGTATCTAAATAAATGAAACCAAGTCTTTTGGCAAATGCTTTAGTTACTGTGCTTTTACCTGCACCGGCTGGCCCATCAATTGCAATAATTGGTTTTCGTTGCATAAGAAAAGTGTGATCAATTAGCCTTGTGGATCCACATTTTACTGCTGCTGCTAAAAGGCACAGACCATTTATATTTTCTGTTTCTTTTAATGAAAATGGATCTACGACTTTTAGGTATTCAATTTGTAAATGATTTTCTTTAAGTATAGAAGCTATTTTCTTGAGATTTATTATTTTCTCTTTCTCAAATTCTGTTTTTGCTACTTTGATTGCACTTGGTAATGATTGAGCATTTAATCTTTCAGAATCGCTCAGATAAGAATTCCTTGAACTATAAGCAAATCCACTTTGGTCTCTTTGTGTGGAATAGGATTCAATTTTTATAGGTATAGATAGTTCTTGAAATAGCCTTCTAATGATAATCAATTGTTGCCAGTCTTTTTCTCCTAGGATTAGTTTCTCTGGTCTGATGATTTTGACGAGACGAATAATAACTGTAGCAACTCCATCAAAATGCCCTGGTCTCTCAGCCCCACATAGTTGATTGTTTAATGTTTGAGGAACTTGAATTTTAAAATGTGAATTTTCTCCCCCAGGAAATACTTCAAAATAATCTGGAGTCCAAATTGCATCTGCCCCAGCATTAAAAGCTAATTCAGCATCTTTGCTTATGTTCCTGGGATATTTTTTGAAGTCTTCATTTTTTCCAAATTGTAATGGATTTATAAAAATACTTACAAGAATAATTTGGTTTGGTTTTGTTTTTCTTGCTTTTGCTTTCTCAATTAAATATTGATGGCCAGGGTGAAGTCCTCCCATTGTTGGGATGAAAATTATTGCTGAATTTTGTTCACTAAGCCAATCTTTTAATTCAGCATTAGTTTGGAAGATTTTTTGTACCACTATGTTGGTAAATAAATTAATTTCATCAACTTATGATTGAAATGAAATAGGTTGATTGCATACTGATCCCATATGGATTTCATATTAGGGTTCATATCTTTTGAATAAGAAAGCTTTTTACTGATGGATTACAAAACTGCGGGAGTTGATGTTACTGCTGGAAGAGCCTTTGTGGAGAGAATTAAATCATGCGTTGAAAAAACTCATAGAAGTGAGGTCATAGGGGGGTTAGGAGGTTTTGGAGGATGTATAAGAATTCCAAAAGGTTATGAAAGTCCAGTTTTGGTATCAGGGACAGATGGTGTTGGTACAAAATTAGAATTAGCTCAGCAATGTGGTTGTCATTTTGGTGTTGGAATAGACTTAGTCGCAATGTGCGTCAATGACGTAATAACAAATGGTGCTCGACCTTTATTCTTTCTTGATTACATAGCAAGTGGAACTTTGACTCCTGATGCTTTGGCTGAAGTAATAGAGGGGATCGCAGCTGGCTGTACTCAATCGAATTGTTCTCTCTTGGGAGGCGAAACTGCTGAAATGCCAGGTTTTTATCCAAGTGGAAGATATGATCTAGCAGGTTTTTGTGTTGGGATCGTTGAAAATCATCACTTAATAGATGGCACGCAAATTAATTGTGAAGATAAGATTATTGGGATTAAAAGTAATGGTGTTCATAGCAATGGTTTTAGTCTTGTTCGTAAAGTTCTTTCCATGGCTAATGTGAATGAAAATACTCTTTATGGGAAAAACAAAAGGAACTTGCTGCAAGCTTTGCTGGAACCAACCGCAATATATGTTCAACTTGTTGAGCAATTGTTGAGAGAAAATTTACCAATTCATGGAATGACTCACATCACAGGTGGAGGTTTGCCAGAGAATCTCCCTAGAATTTTTCCTTCCGGATTATCACCACATATAAATATAACTACTTGGGAAATACCTGAAATCTTTAATTGGTTAAAAAATACTGGAGATATTCCTGAAATTGATCTTTGGAATACTTTTAATATGGGGATCGGTTTTTGTTTAATTATCTCTAAAAATAAAGTGAACTCTGCTTTAGAAATATGTATTAAAAATGGTTTTGAAGCTTGGGAAATAGGTCAAGTTGTTGAAAGTCAGAATAATTCAAACAATCTCGAGATTTTAGGAATACCTTTGTGAGGCTTTAAGCGTAATTTTATAAAATTCTGAAGTAAAGTTTTTGAACAAATTAAATGAAGGTTAAAAAAGATTTTCTATAACGGAAAAAAAACAGTAAGATGTAAAAAAAACGCAAGCCGGATATTAGTTCGGGTAATGCGAAGTTAGATCTTAATTAGCTCTATGCCTTTTGAAAATCAACAGCGTCTAACGCGTAGGAGAAGTTCTGCAGGTCCAACACCTCCTAAAAGGCCTTTAGGAGGTCAAGTAGATTCGGGAATGCGACAGAATGGTGGCCCAAGACCAACTTTCTTAACCCTTAGAGATCATGGAAAAGTCTATGTAGCGGATTTACCAAATTTGTCTGACGGACAACTTTCACACATTGGGAAAGAAGCTGATGAAGTGCTAACAAGTTTAGAGAGTAGAATTAATGACCTTGAACAAGAAGCAACTAATGGGCAAAGAGATAACGATACTTTGATAAAAGCTTCGACTAAGCATGAAGTAACTCTCAGATTTATACGAGCCATTCAGGACGAACAAGAACATAGAAAAAATAATCCTGCATTAAAAGATGCGGCTTCAGAGTCTTTACCACTCACATTCCTTGAGGTCGCTAGGCATAGATTGCCAGGTGCAACCTTTGACTCTTTGTTGCGAGAAGCATTAGAAGCTTGTGCTAAAGATGAAAAAGAGCCTGAAAAAGAAATAATTGAAAAAAATACAAATTCACAGCCTATTCCACCAGCAAAAGTGATTAGTCTTCCAACTTCCTCAGATTCAATGAAAGTGATTGTCAGTCCTGATACTTGAATTTTTATTAGGGACTAATGAAAGGATTTTGAGGCATATTTGCTAGACATTTATTCCTGTAAAAATCCAGACTTTCTTTTTCACTTTTAGTTAAAGACCAATTAAATGCAGATACTGCATCTTTAGCTTGAAACGGATTTCGAATCCCGACTATTGGCTTAGCTCCGTGAGATCTTACCCAATTCAATGCAACTTGTGCCTGGGATGCTGAATATCTTTTTCCAATATTCGACATCAATGTTCTCAATTCTATAGTTTTTGGCAGTATTCTTTCGAATAATTTTTGTCGTAAGAATGTGTTCGGTTTGGGTGATTGATTAGGTGGAATTGTTAGGATTCCCAGCCCTAATGGACTATAAGCTAAATATTCAATTTCATTTTCATCACATATATTTTTGATATTTTCATCGTCTAAAGATGGTTTTGTTAATAACGAAAGTTGCATTTGGATACTATTAATTTTAATTCCTCTTTTTTTCAGTTTTTTGAATAAAAAACTGAGTCTTCTTGGACCAGTATTAGAGAGCCCAATTTCTTTAATTAAACCTTCTTCATATAAATCTCCTAGGCCATTAAGTAATTGCTCTTCTTGCCAAGGTGCATAGCGATAAGTACTCCAATGAAGCTGCACTCTTTTCATATTCCCTTTCAGACGCTGATTACTTTCTTGAAAAGCTTTATTTAGACCATTGCGACCTATTCTCCATGGAAAGGGGGCAAGCTTTGTAGCGATGGTAATTTTTTTGAGCTTTCTTTTGGGTAATTCTTCTAGGAAATCGCCGATAAGTTTTTCACTTTGTCCAAATAAATTTCCAGTCCCATATGAATCTGCACTGTCAACAAGATCTAATCCTCCATCTATTGCATCAAAAAAAGTTTTTTTAAGTAAAATATCATCTGTTTCAGCTTTGTAGCCCCAAACAAGCTTATTTCCCCAAGCCCAAGTTCCAAAACCAATTCCCATTTTTTTCTTAGTCATGACTACATTAAAGTTATTTCTAATAAAGAAAATTAATATCATTATCTTACATGAATAAATTAAATAGCTTTCAAGAATCTTCTTTAGAAAAAAAACATAGCAATGAAGAAAATCACAATGATAATGAAAGTAAAGATCAACAAGAAAAAGTCCTATGCAATCATTGTGGAAGAACCTCTAGTAACGGGATAAGATGTCTAGGTATTTGTGTCGCAGATAATGACTATTAACTTATAATTTATACATAAGATTATCAAAAATATTCCTAATTTAAAGTATTAATCTTTCTTTTTTATTATTCAATTACATCAATAATCCCTTCAGTTATATATCTTGCCATTTTAGTTATATGTTTTCTTATTTCACCTTCTCTAACATTCCACTTTTTAGACATTTCCTTTACTTTTTTATTCTCTTTAACGTACTCAATCATTTTATTTGCTAAGTATACAGGTAATTCTTGTTGATTCGAAGAAGATAAAGTTTCCCATCCTTCTTTATCGATTAGTCCTATTTCCTGTAGATTTTTTGTATTCGTGAAATTATATAACTCTGTTATACCTATAGAAAGATAAAGAGATCCTAACTCATCAAGAAAACTTTTCGTGTTATTACCATTTTTGAATTCATTGATCTTTTCATCAAGTAACGATATTTGATCTAATTTACCTTCCTTTATTGAATTTAATAATTTATAAAAAGAACTGAATTCAATTTGATCAGACACTGTTCTTATTGTTTAATATGATTAATATTAATTCATGAATAATGTTTTCATGTGAATTCTTCTATTTAATTGTAATGAAAAAAAACCTTCATAACATGAGCAAAAAATATTCTATCAAGTAGTCAAAATAAGATGTAATTAATTGTTATGCTGATTACCTGTAAGCTTTTCGCTAGTGGTTCTTTTTGAGGCTAACTGTAAGAATGGATATATGATCAAAATTTAGATCTAGTACCAAAATCAATTTATTAATTTCTGAACCTTCTTGAAACTTGCTACTCGCTACACATGGAGCATTGAGCTGGAAGGCTTCCTTAGAAAAATTAAACGAATAATAATTAAGGCGGCACCCAGATTCGAACTGGGGATAAAGGATTTGCAATCCTCTGCCTTACCACTTGGCCATGCCGCCGAAAATGCAATCTTCATTTCCAATTCAAATCGTATCAGTCAAACCGAACAAAATCTTTTGTTTCTTTGTAATGGTCATGGAGAAGACACGATTGCTTGCAAGGTTATAGAAGCTCTCCATGAAATTAATCCAGATATCTCCCCTGCGGTTCTCCCGATGGTTGGAGATGGTGACGCATTCTCAAAGCTTGTAAAAGATGGCTGGCTTACCAAAATTGGCCCCTCAACAATTTTACCAAGCGGGGGATTTAGTAATCAGAGTTTTAGTGGCTTGGTTTTAGATTTAAAAGCTGGATTATTAGGAAGTCTCTGGAGACAATGGACTTTGATTCATAGATCAGCTAAAGAAGGAAGAATTGTCGTTGCAGTTGGAGATTTATTACCTCTTTTGTTCGCATGGGCTAGTGGGGCAAATTATTTGTTTGTTGGTACTCCTAAAAGTGATTACACATGGGCGAGTGGGCCTAGATCATCTTTGAGTGATTTTTACCATCGATTGAAAGGAACTGAGTGGGATCCTTGGGAATATTGGTTGATGCGATCTAGTCGATGCAGGATGGTTGTAGTCAGAGATAAAATTACCGCTAGAGGTTTGAGAAATCATGGAGTAAAGGCATTATCGCCGGGAAATCCAATGATGGATGGGATTTCTAAGAGAGAATGTCCTGATGATTTTAAAAAATATAGACGTTTGATTTTGTTATGTGGAAGTCGTTTGCCTGAGGCGTATCAGAATTTTAAAAGACTTCTAATTGCAATTCAGCTTATTCAAATTTCATCCTTAATTGCAGTATTTGTGCCTTTAAGTTCTTCTTCAATGAGAGAAAAAATAGAATTGATTTTGATTGACTTAGGTTTTAAACCTACTTATCAATCATCAGATGAAAATGGAATTTCGGAAACATGGAAAAAAAACTCATTACTCATATTGATAGGTTTTAATAAGTTTTCTTGTTGGGCTAAGTGGGGAGAAGTAGGAGTAGCTAATGCAGGAACAGCCACAGAACAATTAGTAGGTTTAGGTATCCCATGCGTGTCCTTGCCGGGTAAGGGACATCAATTTAATTTCAATTTTGCTAAGCGCCAAAGTCGTTTATTAGGAGGTGCTGTAACTATTGCGAAGAGGGATGAAACTCTCGCCAAACAAGTGGGGTTTTTACTAAATTCTGATTTTGATAGAGAGATTATTGGCTTAAGAGGATCAAAAAGAATGGGTCCCGAGGGTGGAAGTCATGCTATAGCCCTTATTATTTCTACTCACTTGTCCAAGGGTTTAGAGTGCGGTGTAATCTAGGAGAAGATTTTTTATGAAGATTTTCGATTCAATCTTCTGCCTATGCCACTAATTGAAGATCATCATTATCTTAAAATTTGTGCTCAGATAGCATCTTCTTTAAGTATTAGTATTTCAGCCGCTCGACGAAAAGTAGAGGTCGAGGCAGCTAAAGAAGGGAAAAAAGATTTGCAATCTAGAAAAGAAATTGCTCAAAAGATCCTTGAGCAAACTTTAAATGAGGATAAAAACCAGAGTGAATCCGCCTCGGCATCATTTGATCAATTATTAAAGGCTCTAAAAGAAGAGGAGAATTTTATGCTTGAGGATTAAGAGATCTGTAGATTGAAAAAATTAATGATCAAAAATATTTATAAATCTTTTTCTATCAAGCTCGGACAAAACTGGTACGCATTGGAAACATTTTTTGGCTAATTCCCATCTTTCTTCACGTTTCAACATCTCTTCAAGTTTGTGTTTTGCTCCTAGTAAAAATCTAACATCATTAGCCGCATAGATAAGTTGTTTTTGAGTTAAATCACCAACTTTTCCCCAGTCACTGCTTTGAGCTTGTTTATCTAATTCCACTCCAACAGTTTCCATAACTACTTCTTTCAATCCATGCCTTGGACTGTAAGTTCTACCTATTTTACTTGCTATTTTTGTACAAAAAATTGGATTAACGTAAATATTTAAATTACTTGCTAAGGCAGCCACATCAAATCTTGCAAAATGAAAGACTTTTTCAATTGTTTTTTTTTCAAGAATAGATTTTAAGTGTGGTGCTGAATTTTGATTTCGTTCTATACGAATACAAATAACATTATCAAATTCATCACATATTTGTATTAAACATAGCCTGTCTCTACCATGAATTAATCCCATGGCTTCGGTATCAACTGCTAAAGCTAAAGATGAGCTTAAAGCAATTTCCGTTTCATTATCTATGTCTTTATCAAAGATCTTGAAAGTAGAGGGCTCATCAAGTTTTTTTGGCATAACGAATTTAATGGGAATTTAATTGATCAGTAATTTCTTTATGATCTAATTCTAATACCTCAAATGATTGGAAATATTCAGTAAATTAAACGATTTTATCTTTTCAAATATCTTTTAATTTTTTTAGCTCACTTTTGTAGCTATGTTTTCCAGAACAATTAAAATAAAAAAGGTCGTATTTTTGAGATGCAATCTGCATTCTCCTCAACTTTATTTTTGACTATCCTATTAGCGATAGGCTTAGGGTTTTTTCTGCGAGCTGCTAGTAAGGACCGTACAACAGTAGTAGATGTTCAGTCTCCTTTGCCTCCTTTGGAAGTTTTGAAAGGCATTAGTTTTTGGTTAGAAGAACGTGGTTGGAAAAGAAATGGAGGCAATGTTGAAGAGAAATTGTTGATCTTTAATGGCAATGTTGCTTCTAGTACTTTTTTGGTGATCTTTTTATCTTGCCTAGGTGGAGTTGGCTCAGCCTGTTTGGGCCTTGTTCTGATTCAGCTTTATCCATTTTTGAGTTGGTGGCCATTATTACTGGCTGCAATTGGTGCACCTCTAGCTGGATTCATTTATCGTGTTAAATCCAAAAGAGAGGAATCATTAGAAGTTAAGTTATTAAGTTCAGATTTATCAGAGATCAGTATTTTACGAATCAAAGCTCATCGTGATGAGCTGATAGCAATTCAGTCGGAATTATCTGAAACTCTCGAGCTTAGTAGTGAAAATTCTCTACTTTCTTCACCTATTTAATTATTATTAGCGGTGAGAAATAAATTATTAAATAGTTTAAAATTAATAGTATTCTTAATTACTTTTTATGTTTTCTCTCAAGATTATTACAATAGGAATTTTAATCTTACTGAAGATTTTGAACTGATTATTGGTGAAAGTTCCAATCTTCCTGCAGCCTGGGTTGGAAGTATAGATGTGGATAAAAATATCCCTATTTTAATATTAGCTGGTCATGCAGATTCTCAGGGATTGGCTGGAGCTGGGACCCCTGGCGAAGCTGTTGATAAGTTTGGTTTGAATCCAATGGATCCTGAAATTAGCGATGAACTTTTTTGGAATTTAAAATTACAAGAATCAATTGTTAAACTTGGTAAAAAGAAAGGTTTAAATATCAGTTCTTATGACCCAGGGATACGAAATATAGATGATGCTAATGATCCAAGAACGAATTGGTCAGTAGGTAGGAGATTCGCCAAGCGTGGTGGGTACGCGATTGAGATTCATTTTGATGCATATGGTAAGTATGGAGTTGGTTCAGGCTTGATCCCTCCTTTCTCTGAGAAGCCAAATAAAATAGATGAGTCAATCGCAAGAACATTTGGAAGGTTTCCTGTTCTATTTAGAGGAGGTTTAGGTGCTCCAAGAAGGCAAATAAGGATTCTTGAAATTGGGAAATTAGAGGGTTTGCTAGAAAAAAATCTCAGAAATTTAAAAACAAGGCAAAAAACAATCAAGCTTCTTGCAAATGAAATAGTTCAGGCTTTTTTAGATGGAATAATCTAGAAGTGCAGTATCTAATCCAATGCTTTATGAGTTGAACACCTCTCTTCCAGAGATTTATCTGTAAACCAATCTTGAGGCTTAGTAAATAAATCTGTTAAAAGAGCCTCACGTGAATTTTCTTCTGGCTTATATCCATACTCCCATCTTGCTAAGGGTGGTAAAGACATCAATATTGACTCAGTTCTTCCATTAGTTTGCAAGCCAAAAATGGTGCCTCTATCCCATACCAAATTGAATTCAGCATATCTACCTCGCCTATAAAGTTGAAAGTCTCTTTCTTTTGTTGAAAATATCTGATTTTTTCGCTTTTTTATTATTGGCTCATAGGAGGGCAGAAATGCCTGCCCGCATGCTTTGGCAAGTGAAAAAAGATTTTCCCAATTTAAAGAATAGTTCCCTAGCTCTTTTGATATGTGAGAGGCTTTCCCATTGGCATTTTGTCCTTTATATAGTAAACCTGATCCATCTTGATAGTCATAAAAAATACCTCCAACTCCTCTTGTTTCATTTCGATGTTTTAAGAAGAAATATTCGTCACACCAAGGTTTAAAAACCTTATGAAGATCAGTGTTAATGGTGTCACATGCAGCTTTATGACATGAGTGAAAGTGACGTGTATCAGAAAGGTATGGATAGAAAGGGGTTAGATCCGCACCTCCACCAAACCACCAAACAGGACCAGCTTCAAAATATCTGTAATTAAGATGCACAGTTGGTATGTAGGGACTTTTGGGGTGCAGAACCATTGAGGTTCCTGTTGCAAACCAAGAGTGACCTTTTGCTTCAGGCCTTTGGCTGATAATTGAAGGTGGTAGTTCATTGCCATGTACTTCAGAAAAATTCACGCCTCCTTGTTCAAAGATTTTTCCATCTTTTAAGACCCTGGAGCGCCCTCCGCCACCCTCAGGTCTCTCCCAAGATTCTTCTAAGAATTTCCCTTCTCCATCAATAGTTTCAAGGCCAGCACAAATTTCATCTTGTAGCCCTAAGACAAGCTTTTTAGCTCTTTCTCTTGAATTTTTTGCCGGTAAATTGGCAAGATTTTGTGAGGAGGACAAAATTAATTTTATTTTTCTTTCTTTAGAAAAATACTTTCAAATGATGCAAATTTCACACCAATATTGGAAAAGTTTGTATTGCGAATAGTTTTTTATTTATTACCAAAGGGCCTATCATTGGGTTAGGAAGTGGAAATTGCGTTGATTTTTTCACTATTATCAAGTGTATTAGAAATTAAGAATGAAAACCATCGACAAGGTTTTAAAGGCTTTTGATTCAGTCAAAGATGTAGGAAGTAAGCGATCTATTAGTGAGCTTGGATGGCTGAAAATAGTTTCAGTAACTCCACCAAAAATAGTTGTAAGATTGACTCTTCCAGATTTTGCTCAAGCTCAGAGAGATCGCATTGCTGGCGATATTAGGGAAAGTATAAAGTCTTTGGAGGATTTTGAAGAAGTTCAAATTGAGATAGGTAATTCATCTTCATCTGATCAGTCTCCAATTGGTAAAGCTGGTCACGGTGGTCAATCTCAGGGACTAAGCCCTGTACCAAATGTAAAAAATGTGCTTGCCATAAGCAGTGGTAAAGGCGGCGTAGGAAAAAGTACGATTGCGGTGAATTTAGCGTGTGCACTAAGTCAAAATGGGTTCAAGGTTGGCTTGCTTGATGCGGATATCTATGGTCCAAATACCCCCTATATGCTTGGTGTGAGTGAAATAACACCTGAAGTTAGTGGTTCTGGTTCTGATCAAAAGATTATTCCCATTGAAACCTGCGGAATCGGCATGGTTTCAATGGGATTATTAATTGATCAAGATCAGCCAGTTATTTGGCGTGGACCAATGCTGAATGGAATTATTAGGCAATTTTTATATCAAGCTTCTTGGGGAGAACGTGATTTTTTGATAGTAGACCTTCCTCCTGGAACTGGAGATGCTCAACTTTCATTGGCTCAGGCAGTGCCTATGGCAGGTGTGATCATAGTGACAACTCCACAAAATGTATCCCTTCAAGACTCAAGAAGGGGGTTGGCAATGTTTAAACAAATGAATATTCCTATCCTTGGGGTTATTGAAAATATGACTTATTTCATTCCTCCAGATCAGCCTCAAAAATCTTATGAGATTTTTGGTTCAGGTGGAGGTAAACAATTATCTAAAGAAAACAATGTCCCATTACTTGCTCAGATACCAATAGAAACAGACATCTATTCGGGTACAGGCAATGATCTTCCAGTCGTTCATACGTCTCGAGATTCAATAACAGCAAAGGTATTTTTAGAACTTGCTAGAACGGTTAGTAATTCACTATCTGTTAAATACTAACTTACAATTATGATTGACTTTGGCCGTAAAAAAATATCTGGGTTGAATCTAATTAGGAATAAAAAATTTTGGAAGAATGTAGATTATATAATTTGGATTGTACCTATTATTTTAGTACATTTATCATGTTTTTTAATTGCGAGTACTCAAAGAGTTATTGGAATTACAGATTGGTATCAACATGCAATTATGGCTTATATTGGTTTTTTAATTATTTATTTTATTGCTCAATTTCCTTTGGAAGGTTTAAGAAAATATATTTTCCCAATATACTTAATTACTCTTTTAATACTTCTATATGTAAATTTTAGTGGTACTTCTGCCCTTGGTGCTCAGAGATGGCTCAGTTTTGCTGGTTTCAATATTCAACCATCGGAGGTTGCAAAAATAACTTTAATACTGGTCTTAGCTTCGATTTTAGATCGACGGCGGTTTGCTGATTTATCTCATTTAACGAAACCTTTATTAGTTTCTTTTTTACCTTGGATTTTGGTTTTTTTACAGCCTGATCTTGGAACATCTCTTGTTTTTGGAGCAATACTACTTGGAATGTTGTATTGGTCAGGAATGCCATATGAATGGGCATTTATTATTTTGGCTACTTTGGTGACAGGTTTACTTGCATGCTTGTACAAAATAGGTCTGATTATTTGGATACCAATAATTGGTTTTTTAGCGTATAAATCTCTACCCAAAAAAAAATTATTAACATTACTTGTAATCTTATTTCATTCTTGTATAGCAAAAATTACTCCTTGGTTTTGGTTAAATGTATTGAAGGATTATCAAAGAGATAGATTAATTATTTTTGTTGATCCCACTCAAGATCCATTAGGTGGTGGTTACCATATGCTCCAAAGCAAAATTGGTATTGGATCAGGAGGCTTGATTGGCTCAGGTCTAATGCAAGGACAATTGACAAAACTAAAATTTATACCAGAGCAACATACTGATTTTATTTTTAGTGCTCTTGGAGAAGAAACTGGTTTTTTAGGTTCTTTGTTGGTTATATTTTTATTCTTTATTTTAATTTTTCGATTAATAAGAATATCTATTGAAGCTCGAACAAACTTTGAGTCTTTAATTGTGATTGGAATAGCTTCAATGTTTATTTTTCAGATTATGGTGAATATATTTATGACAATTGGTCTTGGTCCTGTCACAGGAATTCCATTACCTTTTATGAGCTATGGAAGGACTGCTTTATTAGTTAATTTTATAAGTTTAGGTTTTTGTTTATCTGTCTCTAGAAGAGGTCAATCTATAAGAAAAAATCTCTGATCAAAAGCTTTAATTGATGTGTAGCTTAAAAAAAATTTTAAATGATTAGGAATAGAGGTTTCAGTTTTGATTGGATTTATTATCGGGAAGAATGAGTGATTAGTTTTATCCTTCATGTAAAGGAAAGAAATCCTCACTATCTGAATAAACCAATATTTTCACTAAATTAGTTATCTTGTTATGTAAAAGTATTTGCTTTAGAAGGTTTAATTACCTTTTTAACTATTGGATATATAGACCAGTTAGGTCCCATTATCCTATTTTGTTCAATAAGTCTTTCATTTGCTTCTTTGCACAGATTGATTGAGAGGATCTCAATTCAATTTAAGCAAAATAGTCAGATAAAAATTCTTCCAGAAAATTCAACTCTGCTTTCTATGCTTTTTCATCCTTCAAAATCTATTCAATCAAACGGATTTAAAGGATTGTATAAAGTCAGGAGGTTTGTGTGAGCTCGTCTCTAGTAACAATTCAAGATTTACAAAAAAGGATGGCTCAAGGCGTCCTTAACACTTCATGCAGTGAATCTGCAGTGCGAAGAATGTGGTGGGCAGCGTTGGATACTCTGCAGTCAGATATTTTGATGCCTATGAATCTGACTAGAGGTTTGTGGCTGTCTTCTCCATTACCGGCTCTTTATGAACCAAAATTATTGAAGAAATTTCAAGGATGGGTTTGGGCACCAAAGGATTTGTTTAATCTTGCAAATCCTTCTGTGGGGATATTGCCTCCCAGTCAATCAGTTTCGATGGATATTCATAGTGATTCCTCAAACTATGAGCGATTGACTCTTCTTGAGGAAGATGGGAATGATCCTTTGCTAATAGTTATTACTCCTGAAATTCAGATTGCACTTGCTTTAGAAGGTGAATGTCATGAGCGCAAATTATTGATGCGCAGTGATCCTGAAACTTTGAGTGATCTTTTAACATTGCTTGATAATAGATTGAATACAGAAAATATTGAACAGGCTAATAATCTTAGAAACGCTCTTGAAGAGATGGGTCAGTTAAAAACAAATGATGATCTATCCAAAGTCTTTTGGCCTTTATTATCTCAACGTTTGGCAGATATTGCACCAAGTTTAAATATCCAGACTTTGCCAGACAACATAATTAATGATGATGATAAATCAAGTTCAAAAAGTAATGAAATCACCTTGCTTGAAGCTTTGACACATGAAATTAGAACTCCTTTGGCGACAATCAGAACTTTGATAAGATCTCTTATGAGAAAGCAAGATTTACCTAAAGTTGTTGCAAATCGTTTGAAGCAAATAGATATTGAATGTACAGAACAAATTGATCGATTTGGTTTGATTTTTAATGCAGTTGAGTTGGAGAGAAGCAAGCCAGAACAAACTAATTTAGCTCTAACTGATTTAGGTAAAATGATCACAATGCTTTCTCCCGTTTGGAGTAATCAGCTAGAGCGAAAAGGGTTAAAACTTATTCTTGACATCACTTCAGATTTGCCAAAAGTTTTGAGTGATTCTGAAGGTCTTGAATTGATGTTGACTGGTCTTATTGACCGCAATACTCGAGGATTACAAACTGGTGGGGAATTAACTTTGAAATTGAGACCAGCTGGGCAAAGACTAAAGCTTCAAATCTTAACGCAGCTTTCTACAACCCATACTTCAGAAGCGCCTGAAAACGTTTCAAATGAGGAAATTGGTCCAGTTCTTAGCTGGAATCCAGCAACGGGAAATTTACAGCTTAGTCAGGCTGCTACTCAAAGGCTGTTAAAAAGTCTTGGTGGTCGTCTTACTAATAGGAGAGATAGTGGAATAACAATATTTTTTCCTATTTCCGAATTAAAAGAATTTGATTCTGTTGATTAATGTTGACGCGTGTGAAGTTGACTTGAAATGAGTCAAAAGGCACAAAATAAAGTGCTAATTTAAAAATATAAAGAAAAAGCAGATTTAATTGAAAAAATGACCGAAGTATTACCTGGATCACTTCCGAAGCATATTGGTAGCACTGGGGGATTATTAAACTCGGCTGAAACCGAGGAAAAATATGCAATTACTTGGACAAGTAAGTCTTCTGAGGTCTTTGAACTTCCAACTGGTGGCGCTGCCGTAATGCATGCGGGTGAAAATCTTATGTACTTTGCTCGAAAAGAACAGTGTTTTGCTTTGAATACTCAATTGAGAGGATTTAAGCCAAGAATAGAAACTTGTCAAATATATAGAATTTATCCTGGAGGAGATAGAGAATTACTTTTCCCGAAAGATGGCGTTTTCTCTGAGAAGCCAAATGAAGGTCGTCTGAAAGAAGGTTATAACAATAGGCGAATTGGCGAAAATCCTAATCCAGCAAGCTTGAAATTTAGCGGAAAAAATACTTACGATGCATAAGTAATCGAATTTAAACTTTTGCTCCCTTTAAATCCATATATTGGGCTGCCATTATGCAGTCATGCATAGTTCAGATAAGAAACAATTTCTTCTATCAGCCTCCAGCGGGGCAAACTATATTCCACTGGCAAAAAGTTGGCCAGCGGATCTAGAAACACCCCTATCGACTTGGCTTAAGGTTGGGAACCATAACGCACCAGGGGTTTTACTTGAATCAGTGGAAGGTGGAGAAAACATAGGGAGGTGGAGTGTAGTTGCATCAGATCCTCTTTGGAAGGTGATAGTTAGGGGTAATGAATTGACAAGATTATGGAGAGATGGGAAAGAAGAAAAGTTCCATGGAAGTCCGATTGAAACTCTAAGAAAAATGCTTGCGCCCTATAAATCTGTTTCTTTGTCAGGCTTACCGCAATTAGGACAACTCTTTGGAATGTGGGGGTATGAACTAATTCAATGGATTGAGCCTTCAGTTCCTACTTATGAATTAACTGATCAAGAGTTGCCAGATGGGATTTGGATGTTTATGGATAAAATTCTTATTTTTGATCAAGTCAAACGTCTAATCACAGCTGTTGCATATGGAAATTTAAGTCAGGGTATTTCTGTTGAAAAGGCTTATGAAACTGCCTGTAAACAAATCAACGAACTTCAAGATTTAATGGCAGAGCCTTTAAAGCCTATTAAGTCTTTAAAGTGGAATGAAAAAGGTAATAGATCAATTGATATGACTTTCAATACTACAAAAAGTGAATTTGAAAATAGTGTTAGATTAGCAAAAGAATTTATTAAAAAAGGTGATGTTTTTCAATTAGTCCTTAGTCAAAAATTGGAGTCGACTGTTTCGCAAAAGCCATTTGAATTATATAGAAGCTTGAGGATGGTTAATCCTTCACCATTTATGGCATTTTTTGATTTTGGAGATTGGCAACTGATCGGCTCAAGTCCGGAAGTGATGGTTAAAGCCCAACAAACAGAAAAAGGCATTCAAGCTAGTTTGAGACCAATAGCAGGCACTCGTCCAAGAGGTAAAAATGAGTTAGAAGATGCAATGCTAGAGAAAGATCTTTTAAAAGATCCTAAAGAAAGAGCTGAACATGTCATGTTAGTAGATCTTGGTCGAAATGATTTAGGTCGAGTTTGCTTTCCAGGTAGTGTTTTTGTAAAAGAATTAATGGTCATAGAAAAATATTCGCATGTAATGCACATAGTTAGTGAGGTGGAAGGCTATCTAGAAAAAGGAAAGGATGTTTGGGATTTGTTGATTGCTTCTTTCCCTGCTGGGACTGTTAGTGGTGCTCCAAAGATAAGAGCAATGCAATTAATTAATCAACTAGAAAAACAACGACGAGGCCCTTATTCTGGCGTTTATGGGTCTATTGATCTAAATGGAGCATTGAATACAGCTATTACTATCAGAACAATGGTTGTACGTAAGAAAAATAAACATGATTTTACTGTACAAGTTCAGGCTGGGGCTGGAGTTGTTGCGGATTCCATTCCTTCTAATGAGTATCAAGAAACTTTAAATAAGGCGAGAGGAATGTTTACTGCTTTAGCTTGCTTAGTAGGTCCTGACTTATGACCGATCTTATGCTTTTAAAGGGCTTTGAAGTGGAGCTTTTTACAGGTACATTTGCTGGTACAAATGTAGGGGTTGCGTCATCTGTTACTAAAGATCTTTTAGATTTTGTAAAAGAGCCTGATCAAAGAAATATTGAGTACATAACAGTTCCAGATAAAAGATATGCAGTTTTAAAACATGCGCTTTTACTACCCAGACAAAAACTTAGAAAATGGCTTGATTTAAAAAAATTGACTATTCTTCCAGGAAGTACATTGAGTCTTGGAAATACAAAAATTTTTGAAAGGTCAGATTCAAAAAATTTATATCACTCATTTATAGAAAAAAATTATGGAACAAAGGTTGTAACAGCAAGTATTCATATCAATTTAGGTATTGAAAATTTGTCCTTACTTTTTTCAGCCCTTCGTTTGGTTAGATGTGAAGCATCCTTATTTCTTGCATTAAGTGCTAGTTCTCCTTTCTTGGAAGGGAAGGCAACAGGGGTGCATTCTCAAAGATGGGTGCAATTCCCGAAGACACCATCAAATGTTCCTATGTTTTTGGATCATGCACATTATGTGACCTGGATTGAAGAGCAACTAAGTCAGGGCAAAATGCTTAATGAAAGACATTTATGGACATCAGTCAGACCAAATGGGCCAGAGAGGCCTCATCTTTTAAATAGATTAGAACTGAGGATATGTGATTTGGTATGCAATGTTGACTTGCTTTTGGCAATTACTGCATTATTGGAACTGAGAATTATTAATCTTAAAAACAACTTAAAAAAGTATGATCCAATCGAAGCAAGCTCAAAATCGTCAACAGAATTGGCTTTTTTATCAGATGAAAATGATTTGAATGCAGCTAAATTTAGTCTTGATGCAGATTTATCTCATTGGAGAGATGGAAAACAAATAAAGTGTATAGATTGGATAAAGGAAATTCTGTTAGATGTTACTCCTTTGGCGAAGGAGCTTGATATCTTTGAATTACTTAAACCTATCGAATCTGTTTTAACAAATGGAAATCAATCAATGATATGGCTTGATTCTTATTCGAAGGGTGCATCAATTCAGTCCTTGCTTCATAAAGGTATTAATGATATGGAACGAGAAGAAGCGAATTTCATTCAAATGAAATCACCGACTTAGTGACTAAGTCGGTAGAACTGCCTCATAATAGGTTTATGTTGAAAAATCTTCCTAACGAAAATATCTCTAATCACTCGACAGCGTGTGTTGAGGATCAAGACCCTGGATATTTATTGCAGCAAAGGCTTGAACTAGTCGAGGACCTTTGGAAAACAGTTCTCAAAAGTGAATGTCCCCATGAGCAAACTGAGCGATTATTGCGTTTAAAGCAATTAAGTGACCCTAGCAAGTCAAATCAAGATAATTCTTCGCAGGCAATAGTTAAATTAATTACGGAAATGGACTTAGCTGAGGCTATTTCTGCTGCAAGGGCTTTCTCTCTTTATTTTCAATTGGTAAATATTCTTGAGCAACGAATAGAAGAAGATAGTTATTTAGACAGTATGAAAAAAGGAAAGCAAGATCAAAACACTTATAAAATAGATCCTTTTGCTCCAGCTTTAGCTAATCAGACAGCGCCAGCAACTTTTAGACAATTGTTTGAGCGATTACGTTGTCTCAATGTCCCTCCTGCTCAGCTAGATGCTTTGATGAGGGAAATGGATATTCGCCTTGTTTTTACGGCTCATCCAACTGAAATAGTTAGACACACTGTTAGACACAAACAACGCAGAGTAGCCACTCTGTTACAACAACTGCAATCAAATAACTTAATCTCTGACTCTGAGAAGGAGATATTTAGATTGCAATTAGAGGAGGAGATAAGACTTTGGTGGAGAACTGATGAGCTTCATCAATTTAAACCAACTGTTCTTGATGAGGTCGAT
The DNA here is from genome assembly GCF_003208055.1 of Prochlorococcus marinus XMU1408. Classification (NCBI taxonomy): domain Bacteria; kingdom Bacillati; phylum Cyanobacteriota; class Cyanophyceae; order Synechococcales; family Prochlorococcaceae; genus Prochlorococcus; species Prochlorococcus marinus. The sequence continues at coordinate 41,919 of NZ_QJUE01000006.1, read as the reverse complement.
TATGCACTTCATTATTTTCAGCAGGTTTTGTTTGACGCAATGCCTCAATTAAGAAGGAGACTCACTACAGCTTTAGCCTCTAGTTATCCAGATGTTGAGATTCCTAATGAAGCTTTTTGTACATTTGGTTCTTGGGTAGGTTCCGATCGTGATGGGAACCCATCTGTAACTCCAGAAATCACATGGAGAACAGCTTGCTATCAAAGACAATTAATGTTGGATAGATATATTGCATCCGTGCAAGAGCTTAGAGACCAATTGAGTATATCTATGCAATGGAGTCAAGTAAGTGCTCCTTTGTTAGAATCATTAGAAATGGACAGAGTCCGTTTTCCTGATATCTATGAGGAAAGGGCTGCTAGATATCGTTTAGAACCTTACCGTTTGAAACTAAGTTATACATTAGAACGATTACGACTTACTCAACTTCGTAATAAACAGTTAGCAGATGCTGGATGGCAATTCTCACCCGAAGGTAAACCTTTAACAACTACAAATAATAGCTTTGATGAATTTCTCCACTATAGGTCTGTAGATGAATTTAAGAATGAATTAGAACTTATTAAAAATAGCTTAGTTAGTACAGATCTGACTTGTGAACCTCTAGATACTTTATTGAATCAAGTGCATATCTTTGGCTTCTCTTTGGCCAGCTTAGATATAAGGCAAGAGAGTACAAGACATAGTGATGCTTTGGATGAACTCACTAAGTATTTAGATTTATCAACTTCATATGGGGTGATGGACGAGAAAAGTCGAGTTGAATGGTTAATGAAAGAATTGCAAACTCGGCGACCATTGATCCCCCCTGCTTTTGAGTGGTCAAAAAGTACTCAGGAAACGATCTCAGTTTTTCATATGCTTCATAGGCTTCAGAAAGAATTTGGTACTCGTATATGTCGCTCATATGTAATTTCAATGAGTCATACAGCTTCGGATTTATTAGAAGTTCTTCTTTTAGCAAAAGAGTCAGGTTTAATTGATCCAACTTTAGGAGCTGCTGATTTTCTTGTTGTTCCATTATTTGAAACTGTGGAGGATTTACAACATGCTCCTTCTGTAATGGAGTCGCTGCTTCAGTCAGATATTTATCGTGACTTATTGCCACGAGTAGGAGAAAGAATCCAACCACTTCAGGAACTTATGCTTGGATATTCTGATAGTAATAAGGATTCTGGTTTTCTTTCCAGTAATTGGGAAATTCACAAGGCCCAAATAGCACTTCAGGATCTTGCTAGTAGACAAGGAATAGCATTACGTATTTTCCATGGTAGAGGTGGGTCAGTAGGAAGGGGAGGAGGACCTGCTTATCAAGCAATTTTGGCTCAACCAAGTGGTACCCTTCAAGGCCGAATAAAAATAACTGAGCAAGGAGAGGTTCTTGCTTCAAAATATAGTCTTCCAGAACTGGCTCTTTATAATCTTGAGACTGTAACTACAGCTGTTCTCCAGAATAGCTTAGTTACTAATAAATTAGATGCTACGCCAAGTTGGAATGAATTGATGACGAGACTTGCAGCTCGTTCAAGAGAGCATTATCGTGCTCTAGTACATGATAATCCAGAATTAGTTCAATTTTTTCAAGTAGTGACTCCAATAGAGGAAATAAGTAAGTTGCAAATTTCTAGTCGTCCTGCTCGAAGGAAGAGTGGCGCAAAAGACTTATCAAGTCTTCGTGCTATCCCATGGGTCTTTGGTTGGACTCAGAGTCGTTTCCTCTTGCCAAGTTGGTTCGGTGTTGGCACAGCTTTCGCCACTGAACTGAATAAAGATCCCGACCAATTGGAGATGCTTCGAATGTTGAATCAAAGATGGCCATTTTTCAGGATGTTGATTTCTAAAGTAGAGATGACACTTTCAAAAGTAGATTTAGATGTTGCACATCACTATATGGTTAGTCTAGGTGGCAATGATAATCGAGATGCTTTTGCTCGTATTTTCGAGATTATATCTAGTGAGTATAGTTTGACTAAGAAATTAATTCTGGAAATTACTGATAAGCCAAAATTATTAAGTGCGGATCCTGCATTGCAATTGTCTGTAAATCTACGCAATAGGACAATTGTTCCACTAGGATTTTTACAAGTCGCTCTTCTGAAACGATTAAGAGATCAGAATCGTCAACCTCCAATTAGTGAAGATTTGAGTATGGACTCTACTCAGAGTTCTCGAACATATAGTCGTAGTGAATTATTACGTGGAGCATTGTTGACAATTAATGGCATTGCTGCAGGTATGAGAAATACAGGATGACATGCTTGGATTAAATTCAGCAAATAAATGTCCTCAAATTCCTGAGGGCTTTGTTCTTCTTAGAAGTGAAATTGGTTCGGTACGTAAAATCAATAGGCTTCTATCCAAATGTAATCAAGATACTCATCAACCAAGAAAGTTAGAATTAGCCTTGAAAAGTAGTGATTTTTATTTAACTCTTATTCACAAGACTTCTGATGACCTTGTAGGTTTTGTTCGTGTGACAAGTGATAAAGGTTTAAATGCCAATTTGTGGGATTTAGTGGCAGAACCTGGAGATCAGCAAGAAAAATATATTTCTATCGTAGTTTTCAAGGCAATTGAAATTATTAGACGTGAATTACCAGGGTGTAGCATTTCGGTTGCTGCACCATTGATTTCTCTTAAAGCATTAAAAGCAAATGGATTTTTGTTGGATCCAAATGGTATTAAAACAATGGGATTTAGACTGTGAAATAAAATAATGCTCACGAGCATGGAGGGACTCGAACCCCCGACTCTCAGAACCGGAATCTGATGCTCTATCCAACTGAGCTACATGCCCAAAAAGGGTTGTGATTAAAAAAAGGCCAAATACTGAGACCTTATTAAAATTAGCTTACATACAAATTCCATAAAGAAACATTCAACTTCATCAGTTAGAACTTAATAATTTTCGTAATTATCGACGTTTTCAGTTTGAGTTAACTGCAAATAGATTGATAGTAATTGGTCAAAATGGAGTTGGTAAATCTAATCTTCTTGAATCGGTAGAGTTATTGTCTAGTTTACGTTCTCATCGATCCAACCGAAATCAGGACTTGATTTTTTGGGACGAAGACAAGGCTTTCTTAACTGCATTGATTGATGATGATCAAAAACTTTCGTTGGAGTTAAATCGAAAAGGTGGTAGAAAAGCTTACAAAAATGACAAACTTTTAAGTCGTCAAATTGATTTGATTGGACCTATGAGAAGTGTAGGGTTTAGTGCTTTGGATCTTGACTTAATAAGAGGAGAGCCATCTTTAAGAAGAAATTGGCTAGATAGAATTGTTCAACAACTTGAGCCAATTTACTCTGACTTGATTAGTAGGTTCTCTAGGCTGCTTAGGCAACGAAGCCAGCTTTGGCGTAATTTTACTATTGAATCGAATAATGACAAAAATATTTTATTAGATTCTTTTGATATGCAAATGGCTTTAGTGAGTACCAGAATTCATCGAAGACGTAGGCGTATCTTAAATCGCCTACTTCCAATTGCTGCATGCTGGCAACAACATTTAAGTAATAGTAAAGAAAAACTGAATATTACATATTTACCAGGTAGTAAACTTGAAGGCGAAGAAAGTGAAAAGATTTGGAGGGAGAGTATTGAACGTCAACTTTTTGAGATGAGGACTGAGGAAGAGATGACGGGTAATTGTCGAGTTGGTCCTCATCGTGATGATGTTCAGTTTTTAGTAAATGGAGTAGATGCTAGACGTTTTGGTTCTGCTGGTCAGCAGAGAACAATTGTTTTGTCTTTGAAATTAGCAGAATTAGAATTAATTAAAACTTTGTATGGCCAATCTCCAATTTTACTTTTAGATGATGTATTGGCGGAGCTGGACCCCAAAAGACAATTATTGCTTTTAGATGCTGTCGGTCAAAAACATCAATGCTTAATAAGTGCAACACATGTGGAATCTTTTGAAGGTGAATGGGTACGTAACTCACAATTAATTGAATTAGATTCCATTGGTTGAAACTATTTGTCGGTTATTGTGGGAATGATTTTCTGAATAGATATGGAACCTTTTTTTTCAGAATTGCATCCAAATCCTGGATGGCATGAGTCGTGCAAGTTAAATGATACGGAAGCTTTACATACTATTACTAGTGAGAATATTGGCAAACACTGCATACTTGAACTTTATCAATGTGATCTTGTGAAGCTTAATGATGAAGCTTTTGTAAGGACAACCATTACTTCATCAGCCAAAATTGCAGGAGCAACACTTTTGAATTTGGTAACACATAGTTTTAAACCTCAGGGTGTTACTGGACTAGCTTTATTGGCTGAATCGCATATCTCAATACATACATGGCCTGAGATTGCTTATGCAGCAATTGATGTGTTCACGTGTGGGGACCATACTATGCCTGAAAAGGCCTGCAAGTTTCTAGCTGAAGATTTTATGGCTAAGCACTTTTCTTTGAAAAATATCCCAAGAGAAATCCCTTTAGGGATTCAAACCTTGCATCGTCAACCTTGATGAAATGATCAGTATATCAATGATAATTTCGCTATTGCAGTTTATTTCTAACTTGTCGTTATATCTCTAGTAAGCTTTCCACTAATCAAACCCTCAAGATCAACGCTTATTGAATGAAAACCTAAAGATAAAAAATATTTAATTAATTTATTCCTTTCAATAATTTTAAGAAAGTCATCTATTTGATTTGCAGGCAATTCGATTCTTGCCGCTAGACCTTGACTTCTTACACGTACTTTTGAAAACCCTTGATTAATAATCCATTCTTCTGCTAACGCAATTTTCTCAAGTCTTTTCGAACTGATTTCTTCTCCAAAAGGAATGCGAGATGCTAAACAAGGTTGAGCAGGTTTATCCCACCAAGGTAAACCTAATGATTTAGAAATTGAACGAATTGATTTTTTATCAATTTTGAGTTCGGCTAGAGGCGATTTCACTCCTGCCTGAGTAGATGCATTAATTCCTGGTCGAAAGTCGTGAAGGTCGTCATAATTAACTCCATCCAGTACTTGAGCATTATTTGATCTTTGTGAAATTTGATTTAAATGTTTGTGCAATTCTTTTTTGCACGCATAGCATCTATTTTCAGGATTCTTAAAGTAATTTGGTTCCTTGAGTTCATTCGTTTGGCATTCTTCATGACGTATACCAATCCAAGCGGCTTGAAGACGAGCTTGTCTAAGCAAATATGGAGCTAATGAGGGTGAGACACCAGTAACAGCAAAGGCTTTGGAACCTAGTTGCTCTTGTGATATGGTCGCAATTAAAGAACTATCGACTCCTCCTGAATAAGCAACACAAACATTATTTGTATCTTTAATAAACTCTCTTAACAACTTTAGTTGTTTGAGTTCTAAGTCGGTTAAGGATTCAAGTTGACTAAAAAACACTTTTTTATAAGATCATTAATTTGATGAAATTGAAACTTCTACACTCGTTCATTTTGTATGTATTATGCATATTCTATGACGCCTCATGTAGAAGAAGTTAAGTTGCATTTATAAGAATCAGAATTATCGATCGTGGTATCAAACGGTATAGGAATTACTACAGCATCGGAAAGCCAGGAACGTAGTCATGGACAATTACATGTATATGACGGAGAGGGAAAAGGAAAGAGTCAGGCTGCTTTGGGAGTGGTTTTGAGAACTATAGGTTTAGGAATATGTGAGAAAAGACAAACAAGAGTACTACTTCTCAGATTTTTGAAAGGACCTGGACGTGCATATGACGAGGATGCAGCAATTGATGCTTTGCAGCAAGGTTTCCCCCATCTAATTGATCAAGTTAGAACTGGTAGAGGTGAATTTTTTAACGCTGATCAATCTACACAGTTTGATTATCAAGAAGCTCAAAGAGGATGGGATATCGCAAAAGGGGCAATTGCGAGTGCTTTGTATTCGGTAGTTGTCTTAGATGAATTGAATCCAGTTCTAGATTTAGGATTGTTACCTATTGAGGAAGTTGTTAAAACTTTGACCTCAAGACCTAACGGTATGGAAATTATCGTCACTGGGAGGGCTGCACCAAATTCTCTCATTAAAGTTGCAGAACTGCATTCTGAGATGAAAGCTCATAGACGCCCTGATATGAATCACGATGAAAATTTATTTGAGAATAATATTGGTGGGATTGAAATATATACCGGTGAAGGGAAAGGAAAATCAACGAGTGCTTTGGGTAAAGCTTTACAAGCTATAGGTAGAGGGATCAGTCAAGACAAGAGTCATCGTGTATTAATTTTGCAATGGCTTAAGGGTGGTAGTGGTTATACGGAGGATGCGGCCATTGCAGCTCTTCGAGAGAGTTATCCTCATTTAGTAGATCATCTTCGATCTGGGAGAGATGCAATTGTTTGGAGGGGGCAACAAAAGCCTATTGATTATGTAGAAGCTGAAAGGGCATGGGAAATTGCAAGGGCAGGGATTGCAAGCGGTTTATATAAGACTGTGATTTTGGATGAGCTGAATCCAACGGTTGATTTGGAGCTGCTACCAGTTGAGCCGATTGTTCAAACATTACTGCGCAAACCGTCAGAGACTGAGGTAATCATTACTGGAAGGTGTAAAAATCATCCTGTATATTTTGATTTAGCAAGCGTTCATTCTGAGATGGTGTGTCATAAGCACTATGCAGAAAAAGGAGTTGATTTAAAAAAAGGAGTCGATTATTAGTTTTAATTAAGTTTTTCTTTATACCAGGCTTCAATACCTCCTTCAATATTAATACCAGTAATTCCAAATTTTTTTAAGTGCTTTATTGCGCGCAATGATCTTTTCCCACTTTTACAAAATATATAAAGTTTTTTTTGTGCGGCAAGATTTTTCATTTCATTAATGGCGGCTCCACTTTCAATTGTACTAAGAGGTATTAGTCTGGATCCAGAAATAGAACCTTCAATATGTTCATTTGGGTTGCGAACATCAATTAATAATATTTCTTGTGATGCTTTACTAAGCAGTAACTTTAATTCAGTTGCCGAAATATTTTTTATATCAAAATTTACCTCATTTTTAACTTTAATATTCGAACAATAACTTTCGTAATCTATTAGTTGGCTGATATTTCTGTTTTCTGGATTAGATCTCAATTTTAGCTCTTTAAAATTCATTGTTAATGCATTAAATATTAAGACTCTTCCATTAAGTGGAAAACCAATATTTGTTATTATTTTTATTACTTCAGTTGCCTGGATTGTACCAATAATACCTGGAAGAATTCCCATGACTCCTGCCTCAGAGCACGAGGGTATTAGCTCTTTTGGTGGGGGTGTAGGAATTAGATCTCTATAGTTAGGGCTATCTGCTTTTAAATTAAATACACTTGCTTGGCCTTCGAATTTTGCAATTGAACCATATATACTTGGTTTGTTAAGTAACAGACAAGCATCATTAATTAAATATCTAGTTGGAAAGTTGTCTGAACAATCACATATTACGTCATAATTTTTAAGTATAGCTAGGGCATTGTTACTTGTTAACTTTTCATTGAATAAATCGACTTTGCAAGAAGGATTTATTTTGAGAATTTGTTCTTTTGCAGAGAGTGTTTTTAGGATACCTATCGAATGTGTTGTATGAATAATTTGTCTTTGTAAATTTGATAATTCAACGACATCAAAATCAACTATGCCGATATTTCCAATTCCTGCTGCGGCAAGATAAATTAAAAGAGGGGATCCTAGACCTCCAGTTCCTATGCAAGCAACCGAACTAGTTTTAAGTTTCTCTTGGCCTTTAATACCTATTTCAGGAAGACTTATATGTCTTGCATACCTAGAAAATTCATCAGAACTTAAATTAGATTCACTCTGGTTATGATCCATTCATCAAACCCTTAATGATTAATTTAGGTTAAAGAAAAAATTTCAATTTTCACTTTATGAAAGCTAAATTTATTTTTAATCCACCATGCTTTTAAATTTCCATCCTTGTTTGAGATAACCATAAGACCAGGAGATCTGTGCCAGAATAAATCCATTTCTGACGGTCTATTTTTACCCAATGGATGTGAGTGAGCACAGCATAAAACTTCTAGCTCATTTCTCCTTGCCCATTTTTGAGCTGCAATTTGATCTTTAGGGTCTATTTCGAAGTAATTATTTTTTGAAAGTTGTATATTTTTTTGATTAAGTATTGTCCTTGCCTTTAAATGGATTAATTTCGATTCTTCTTGCCCCCATATATTGCGACAATTCCATACATATTTTATCTCCCAAAAATTATTTTTGTAATCTGTTGCTGAGCTTTTTTTTTGACCAATTAATATTGCGCAGCCTTCTTTGGGCTCTGCTGCCTTTAAAAACCTAGAAAGAATACTATTGGTGTTGTTATGGAATTCAATATAATTTGGAATTTTCATTGGGAAAAATGATTTGATTCGGCATCCTCTCTATTTTGGTTCGGACTTATCTCTATTATGCCTATGGCATTTATTTAATTAATTCGATACGCTCAGTCCATATTTGCTTAGTAGCTTGTGTTCATGTCTGATGTAAATCCTGATTCTAAAGATGAATCAAAGGCTGGGAAAACTGAAGGTGTTAACTTTTCGGAACGTTACAGTGATGTGATGGGAAAAGTTAATGAATCTTTGAGCAAGATTGATTGGACTCAGATGGGTAAGTATGGCAAGGCAGCAGGTATTATTGCTGTGGTTGTTCTTGCTCAAGTATTAATCAAGGTTGTAATTGATACAGTTAATTTCTTCCCAATTCTTCCCGGTTTGCTAGAACTTCTTGGAATTGTAGTGTTAGGTCAATGGAGTTGGCAGAACTTAACAACAAGTGAAAAAAGAACTGCTGTATTTGATAAAGTTCAGACTCTGAAAAAAGAGTACTTAGGTTAAATTTATTAAAAATATTAAAAGATCTAAGATTTCGTTAACGACGTGATCTTAGATCTTTTAATATTTTTAATGAGTTTTCTTTGTAAGAACCACCGAAAATATTTGCATGATTAAGCAAATGGTAAAGATTGTAGATCAAAGTTCTATCTTTTGAAAATTTATCTAGTGGCCAAATTTCCTCATATCCCTCATAAAACTCTTTATTAAAACCACCAAATAATTTAGTCATAGATATGTCAACTTCTCTGTCTCCCCAGTAACTAGCAGGGTCAAATAGACTCCCTAAACCATTTTTAGTGTTTCCACAATTACCTGACCAAAGATCACCATGCACTAGCGACGCTTGTGGACGATGATTATTTAGATATGAGCTTAAATATGTTAAAACATCTTCATGCTCTTCAATTTCTACTCCCCATTTAGCGGCTTGTATAAGTTGTGGTCTCAGTCGGTAATTAACAAAAAACATTCCCCAATTACTATCCCATCCTTTTGATTGGGGATTAGAACCTATAAAGCCTTCTTTCTCCCATCCAAAGTTTTTATTGTTTTCTTCAGTTGATGATTTATGCAGTAGAGCTAACCCTTTACCTAGTAAATTTTGTTTAGATTGTTTGAGATCAATCCACTCTAGAAAAAGTATAGATATCTTCTGAACAATTATTAGATCAAGGGGCTTAGGAACACAAATATAAGATCCGTTCGCAAATCTTGTGAGGACTAAAAGACACTCACGTTCGAACTCAAACATATTAAGATTGTTTATATGATTTGATTTGGCAAAAACTTTTTTCCCATTTTGGAAATGAACGCACCAAGCTTTATGAATACACCCCCCCCCTACGGGAATTATCTTATCGACTAAGGAGTTTCCGTTTATTTTATTTGATTTTGAGAGAGCCTTTTTTATTAAGTCCTCCATTCACTTATTTTACCTGATAATTTTTTATGTCTGAAGAATCTATCATTGTTGTTGGAGGAGGTATAGCTGGCTTAACAGGTGCAGCTTTGCTAGCAAAAGAAGGCTATTCAGTAACTTTAATTGAAGCACATACTCAATTAGGTGGTTGTGCCGGAACTTTTCAAAGAGGTCCATATACTTTCGATGTAGGAGCTACGCAAGTAGCAGGTCTCGAGAAAGGAGGTATTCACCATCGTTTATTTAATTTTTTAGATGTTCCAATACCAGAGGCAACAATTTTAGATCCTGGATGTTCGGTTGTTCTAGGTGATGGGACTGAGCCAATTAATCTTTGGCATGATCCATTAAGGTGGGAGAAAGAGAGACAACAACAGTTTCCAGGAAGTGATCCCTTTTGGTTTCTATGTTCTCAAATTCACAAAAGTAATTGGGAATTTGTCGATAGAGATCCAATCCTTCCAGTAAGAAATTTTTGGGACTTAAGTCAATTAATTAGAGCAATACGTCCTTCAAATCTTTTAACAGGTGTTTTGAGCAAGTTGACTATTGCTGATTTGCTTAGAATCACAGGTTGCCATAGAGATAGACGTCTTCGAAGATTTCTTGACCTTCAATTAAAACTTTATTCTCAAGAGCCAGCAAGTAGAACTGCAGCATTATATGGTGCAACTGTTCTTCAAATGGCTCAGTCGCCTAGAGGTCTTTGGCATCTTCATGGATCAATGCAAATCCTTAGCGAGCTATTGAAAAATAGTTTTTTAAGAGATGGTGGGAATCTTTTGATTGCCCATAGAGTTACTCGTATATTCAGTAAAAAAGATACAAATACTTTTGATGTCAGTCTCATTGATAGAAGAAATAAGTTGATACAGATAAATGCGACAGATATTGTTTTTAGCTTGCCTCCTCAATCTCTTTTAGATTTAATTCCCATTGATGGAGGTTTGTCGAAAGGATATCGTGAAAGTATAAATAAATTACCACAACCAAGTGGTGCACTTGTCTTTTATGGAGCTCTAATCCGTTCTGATTTGCCGGATAATTGTCCAGCTCATATTCAAATATTTGATGAGCATTTTGGCTCTATCTTTATTTCTATAAGCATGGAAGATGATCAACGTGCGCCTATTGGTATGGCTACTTTAATTGCAAGTATATTCGTTGATATTGATCAATGGTCTCATCTAGAGAGTCAATCCTATATCAGTAAAAAAAATATCGCAGCTAAGCAGATTATTGCTATTTTAAATAACAAGTTTGATTTACGAGAAACTAGTTGGACTCATAAAGAACTTTCTACGCCTCGAAGCTTTGAAAGATGGACAGGACGTCCTGGTGGCATAGTCGGAGGTCTCGGCCAACATCCATCTCAATTCGGCCCTTTTGGCTTGCCAAGTAGAACCCCACTTAAAGGGTTATGGCTGTGTGGAGATTCAATATATCCTGGTGAAGGTACAGCAGGTGTAAGTCAATCAGCAATGATGGTTGTGAGACAATTAATGGAACGTAAAGGTAGACATTTGAATATTCCTGTCTTTAGATAGTAGCTTATGAAATAAAATTTTTTCGTCCTTCCTGCGTTCTGATTAGTATATTTTCGAGTTCATTCCAATTCTCTTCAAGTAAATATTTTTCAAAAAGATCTAGAGAATGTCTATAGAATAATAAATTCTTCATTAAATTTTTCTTATTTAATTTTGCCATAGATACTCCTAATGCTGGATTGCCCCCTCCTACCCGAGATGTATCCGCAAACCCATTGGATGCAATACTTTTTGTAAGTGAATATATAGAAGGGTTTGTATTGGTAAAGAGTGTATTTAGCAAAGCCGCGCTAATAAGAACGGGTAAATGTGAAATTAAGCTAACAGCTTCATCATGTATTTGAGCTTCAGCGCTTATCCATTTACAGCCTAGTGACAGAGAAATTTGATGAATTATTTCGAGTGCTTTCTGATCAGTTTCTTTATCTGGAGTTACAACCCATGGCTTATTTTTAAATAAATTGTGTTGACCTGCATTAACTCCAGATTCTTCTGTTCCTGTCATTGGATGACTTGCTATAAAACGCGGATGTAAGCTCTTCCAGGTATTTAAAATAGGAACTTTTACAGATCCAACATCTGTAACAACAGCATTTCTAGGAATGGCATTAATTAAAATTGATGACGGCTTTAGGAGTTGATCAAGTGGTAAAGCTATATATATAACGGAACAATCTTTTAATATATCTGGATCTGTACTTACTATCTGGGCGAGTTTTCGTTCTCTTGCTTTTATTGCAGTTTTTTCTCGATGAGTAACTCCATACACTGTATAGCCAAGCTTTTGGAGATCTAAGCCTAAGGACCCTCCAATTAGACCCAATCCCACAATTCCAATATTTTTTGAGGGTTTTGATTTAAGCTCCATAAGTATTATTGTTCTATATCTTCATTGATAGGGCAACATGATTAAAAGAATTTATTGATAAAGGGTTTTCTAATGCTTGAAGTGAATTCACATAATCATTTAAAAAAATACTATCAAAATAATGTTGTTCTATGGCCTCATAATTTGACGCTAACAAGATTGATTTCTAGAAGTTTAAGCCGTAAAGACAATACTTTTATTCAATTAACAAGTGATAGTAGAAATTTTTGGTGGCCGGGTCTTTTGATTCCACTTTGTTTGCATAACAATAATATTGTGCTGATTCTTTCAGAGAAACAATGTCGACAATTGTTTGAAGTTGAGTTACCAAAATTAAGATCTAGTCGATTGGTTTTCGATTATGTAGAAGGAATAGAATTAATTCCCTCAGATAAAAAAATATGGATTCTTAGGTATCAAGATCTTATTTTTGCAAATGAAAATGGTTTATTAAAAAATCGCCAATTAATTTTTCCTGAATCTGAGTTTATGGCTAATGAGCTTAGAGAGTCGATGTCGATTAAAATTACTTCAAAAGATTGGGAGCAGTTAATTGATTCTCATTCAAGTTATGAAAAATCAATCATTGAAGTTCATGAGCGTTTAAGTAGGCGACTTTTCTGTCAATCTGCTACTACTGATGCTGCCATCAGAATTGATAATAGAGAAATTTTAACTTTAAAAGAAATTCTGAAAAATGAATTACCTTTAGCAATACCTTGGGAAAGAGCTTTTAACGTGGTCAATAATGAATGGGTCACATGGGCAAAATTAGATAATAAAACACTCGGCTGGGATTGGCATATTCAACCTTTGGTTCCTTTGCAAACTCTCTCAGGTTTGTTATCTAATAACACTCTTTTGCTTCTGACTAATTCAGGCAATACTGATTCTTTCTTTTTAGATTTAAACAGTAAGAAAATCTCTTTTACTTTGAAGGTGAATTTAGGGAATAGGCTTGAGCAAGAACCCATTCCTTTATTTGTACCTAAAAGACAACCGCTACCAAATACATCTCAATTTTATCGGTATATTTTAAGACAATGTCAAAGATTAATCCTTTGTCGTATTCATGCAACCATTATTTTAGTTGATGATCTACAACTACGACTTCAACTAACTAGTGAATTGGCTGGAGAGTTTGGATTGAGAGTTGTTCATGAAACCACTAATATTGAAACTAATGGGATTATTTGTTGTAGTTGTAATTGGTGGATTATTAATCAACACAATCTACCTGTTCCTGATCAATTGATTTTCCCTATAATTCCATTGCCTACTTTAGAATCACCTTGGATTGCTGCTAGAGTTGAAATGCTGAAGCAGCAAGGTCGTAACTGGTTTCGAGACTTCCTTCTGCCAGAAACTCTTGCTACCCTTCTCAAATCTGTTGCATTCATTAGAGGTAAAGATGTTCGAGTCGCCATACTTGATGGTCGTATGCGTAATAGAAGTTGGGGAAAATTAATATTTGAAGCTCTTGAGCCTTGGGTCATTTTGGAACGTTTATTGCCTTATTAAAATCAATCTCTTAGATTAAAAAATATTGTTTTTTAATAATGGGAGAAGCTCGTCGAAGATCTGAACAAGGTTTGAAACCACGTGGTAAAAAAAACTCTAGTAATCAGTCACCCCGCATTGTCTCTTGGTTCCCTGTTACTCAAGCACAAAGAGATCAATTTATTCAATTAAGTATTCGTACAGGATGGATAGGTATTGCTGCTTTAGTTGTTCTTTGGATCGTTGTTCGTTTTATTGGACCTGCGGCAGGGTGGTGGGTTCCTGCAGATATCTGATGAATTCAAGTAATCTATATTTCTTCCCTTTAGCCGTTTGCCGAAACTTGGCCTAAATTTGCTCGCGATGAAGTATTGCGCGCAGCAGTAGCTAATGGACGCATTGAATTAGCACTTACTTCTGAGCCTTCAGTTAATTTTTCTTTTACCAACTTTTCAATGATTTCTTTTGATTCTGGATTTTGTTCAAGCCAAGTAATGGTATTGTCTCTTCCTTGCCCAATATTGTCGCCTTCATAGCTATACCAAGCCCCTTTACGAGTAACGATATTAGTTTCATCTGCTAAATCTAGAAGACAACCAAGAGTACTAATCCCTTTCCCGAAAAGGATATCAAATTCAGCTATTCGAAATGGGGGTGCGACTTTATTTTTTGCGACTTTTACTTTCGCACGAATCCCATATTCTTCAGTTCCTCTCTTTAATGTTTGAATACGACGAATATCTAATCTTACAGAGGCATAAAATTTAAGAGCATTTCCACCAGTTGTTGTTTCTGGATTCCCATATGTAATACCAATTTTTAGACGTAATTGATTTAAGAAAATGACTGTGCATCCAGATTTACCAATATTTCCAGTAATTTTTCTCATCGCTTGGCTCATTAGACGGGCTTGGGCACCTACTGAATGATCACCCATTTCCCCTTCTATCTCCGAACGAGGTGTCAGTGCAGCGACTGAGTCAACAACAACTAGATCAACTGCAGCAGACCTAATAAGTTGGTCAACGATTTCCAATGCCATCTCTCCTGTATCTGGTTGAGATACGAGAAGATTCTCTACATCAACACCGAGAGAGGCTGCATAGACGGGATCAAGAGCATGTTCTGCATCTACAAAGGCAGCAACTCCGCCATTCCGTTGAATCTCTGCTATTGCATGTAATGTAAGCGTTGTTTTTCCAGAACTTTCTGGACCATAAATCTCTACTACACGTCCTTTGGGATAGCCGCCACCAAGAGCTAAATCAAGTGTTAGAGCACCCGTCGATATCGTTTCTACTCGCATCTTTGAAGCATCCCCTAGACGCATGATCGACCCCTTCCCGAAGTTGCGTTCTATTTGTCCAACTACCAAACTCAATGCTTTTTCTTTCTCTCCAGATTTTGGTTCTATTTTTTTAGAGTCAGATGATTGGAATGGCTTGACTTCGCTTGGCATGACAAATAACTTTAATTCAAATGGATAACAACAGATGTTGATTGAGATTGATGATTAAATACTCAAATTCTCAACGAATATCAATTACACCGATAGTACAGACGTACGCTATTTAGTCAAGGCCAGTTCGAAATGGGTTCTCTTAAAATTTCTAGATCTATTAATTTAATACCAGAAGGAAGATTCTTTCGATCGTGGGGTTTTAAGTATCCCCAGCTTGCTAAATAACAAGGGATAGATCTTAGCTGGGGATCTTCAAGGACTTTTTCTAAGGTGCTTCTCCGATCTTCAATAAATCCTCGGATTACTCTTTTGTGTAAGAGTTTCTTCAAGATATCGATTTTACTGCCTGACTCGTGACCAAAAATAAGTTTGGGCTGAAGGCTGAAAGAATGCAAAAGTTTTTTTGTAAACTCAAAACTTTTTGTAGTTAAAACAGCAAATTCAATACTTTCTTTCTCAAGTTGATGGAGCCGTTGAACTACTGAA
This sequence comes from Prochlorococcus marinus XMU1408, assembly GCF_003208055.1. Taxonomy (NCBI): domain Bacteria; kingdom Bacillati; phylum Cyanobacteriota; class Cyanophyceae; order Synechococcales; family Prochlorococcaceae; genus Prochlorococcus; species Prochlorococcus marinus. The sequence goes on along the minus strand of NZ_QJUE01000006.1, from coordinate 26,303 downwards.
GCAAAAGGTTGGTGATAATTTAACCATTGATCAAAATTATTTGATATCGCTTCTCGTCGCGTTTGATTTAAAGCTTCTTGTAATTGAGAAGGTGTCCAACCCCATCTATTCAGTATAGAAGAGCATTCTTTTGAGTAATTTTTTGAGAACTTTTCAATCCCATTTAAGTTGATTTGACTGGTTTTATCTGAACATTCAGCAGCCAGGATAACCATTTCCCAACCATGGTGAACCCAGGGTCTCATGGCCTTAAAAGTTGTAGGGATCTCATGCGGCAAAAAAATTATTTCTTTTTCTTGAGAAGAAATTATGTTTAGAAAAGTTTGACTAGAACTTGCCCAATACTCCTTAATGCCGTCAACGATGACACCATCAAAATCAAGAATAAGTAACGGTTTATCTATCACTAAAAGTTGAAAACTGGGCCGCTAGGATTCGAACCTAGGAATGTCGAGACCAAAACCCGATGCCTTACCACTTGGCGACGGCCCATTATTCCAGATCTATGTTTGCAATGGATAGACACAGATTTGGATTCTTTCTCTTAGATAATTGCATATTTGATTCAATCCTGTCATGTCCTTATCAAGATTTTTTGAGTTAATACCAAAATTTCTTCTTGATAGAACCTAACTAATGCTTTCGTATGACTGATTTGGTTAGGAACATTCAATTATGAAGATTTTCTTATGAGCCAAGGATTTACTAATCGTTTTGCTTCTGAAAGAGCTGCTTCCCAGCCTTCTGGCCAATCTTTAAGACTAATTCGTTTTCGTTGAGCCTCCTCTAACCATGGTTGAATTATTTTTCTTGCTTTACCTCCAAAAGCAACGCCTTCAGGTCCATTAATCTCTGGTAAGTACTTAATTGTTGATTCATTAGTACCGCCAGCAAGTTGTAAAGGTCCTGGTGGGGCTATTGGGCGTATCTTTTCCCAGAGTTTTACTGCGATTTTGGCCGCACCTGCTCCTAGGTCTCCACTCATCCTCCGTCCATCAAGTTGCCAAAGAGGTTTTTGATTATGAATTCTCAGGAATTTATGGCGAAGCCAAAGTTCTTCAGCTAATTCTTCATGATTGATTCCATGCCCTTGTAATCCGCAACTAACAGATAATCGCTTTAGCTTTAGATTTGCTTTGAAAATTTCCTTGATTGTCTTTTCAAACTCTTTGACTCTTCCAGGAGCAGTATGAATTTCTACTGCATCTGGTTTAATCGTCGTTAACAATGGAGCGAAATCTTTCAGAGTTAATCTTCGATCCTTTTCTTGAATGATTCCTAATGGGCATGTATCAATACATCGTCCACATCCATAACATTTATTGGTGTTTACACCACCCTCGTTTCCTATCGCAAGAGCTGGACAAATATTTTGACAGGGTCGTAAGCAATTCGAAGGACACAAGTCTGGGTTAAACCAAGCTTTTCGAAAATGTGCATCTTGTCCATCACTCAAGCTAATCATCAGCCATGGCTTTTTCCCATAAGTTTCAAAAACCCAGTCAATAGAATTGCGAGCTGCATTGATAACTGCTTCGTCTGCTGCAAGGTCAATGCAATGAACACCTGCTGCTCCATAAATTGAGCAAAGATCAACTATTGATGGTAAATCTTGATTACTAGCTCCGCAGATTAATTTGACCCAGTTACCTTTTTTGAGAGCTTCAGAATTACAAATCGAATTGTTAGTAATCACCTGGATTAATCTTTAATTTTCACTGATGAATTCATTTAATGGTTGCCATTTAATACTTCGAGCTCCTCCCATTTCAATAACAATTTTTATGCGTGGTTCTTTTTGGCAAAGATTATTGATGGATAGTAGTTCAGACTTTGACAAGACTTGGCCCTCTAACAACCAAAGGACTAAGGTTTTATTTTCTACCAATAATTCATTTAATTGTGGAATGACTTGTTGTACCTCACCCAATGCACCATTTCTCCCAACATTTTGATGTCCCAAATGTGGTGGCCTGATCCCATGTAATTGGCTAAGAAAGACAACAGGGTCACCCAATCCCCTCGCGGAAGTTATCTGAGTCTGATATCCATTAGCTCTAAGTCTTCGAAGTAAACGAGTTTCTGCTCCTCCTTCTAATGGCGTCAGGATGGCAAGACACCCAAATGATTCAAGATCAGTGCGAAATTTCTGACCAGAAAGTAATAAAGGCATCCTTAAATCAAATTCTTTATCTTGTTCATGTGAAGCATCACACAAAATGGACGTTAATAGTGTAATCTTATAAGTTGCTAAAGCTTTCTAAGCCCGTCCGCTAGCCGAGCCTCTAGAACCTTAAGCAGACTAGGCGTATGCGTTTAGTCTTTTTGGCCAGTACAGAAGAATTAATTTACTTTTGTCGAGATACTATTTGAACTTTTAAGAAAGTTTAGAAAAGTCTCAGCCAGCTTATTATCGCTAGCATTTCCAAACAAATTGAATTTAAATTAATTTCAACTTTTTTGGCTAGATAAGCGATTTATTCAGATTACAAGTCTTTCTTTATACAGATTGACCTTTCGCTGGCGTTAATTTAACTCATGTCTTTAGGAATCTTAGGTAAGAAGTTGGGGATGTCCCAACTCTTCGATGATCAAGGCAGAGCCGTTCCAGTCACTTTGATCGAAGCGGGTCCCTGTCGAATAACTCAATTGAAGTCTGCTGATACAGATGGTTATGCCGCTGTACAGATAGGTTTTCAATTAATTCGTGAAAAACTAATCAACAAGCCTTCAAAAGGTCATCTTTCTAAATCAGGGGATGATCTTTTGCGTCATCTTCGAGAATACCGAGTTGAAAATTCCAGTGAATTTGAACTTGGGGCTTCAATAACTGTAGATGATTTCGAAAAAGGTCAGAAGGTTGATGTTAGTGGCGACACTATGGGTAGGGGATTTGCTGGTTATCAAAAACGACATGGGTTTAGTCGAGGTCCTATGAGCCACGGTTCAAAGAATCATCGATTACCTGGTTCAACAGGAGCTGGAACAACTCCAGGTCGTGTTTACCCAGGCAAGAGAATGGCGGGTCGTTTTGGTGGTAAAAAAGTAACTACTAGAGGCCTTGAAATTCTTAAGATAGATATTAATCACAATCTTTTGGTAGTAAAAGGATCTGTTCCAGGGAAGCCTGGATCTCTTCTAAACATAAGACCAGCCAAAAAAGTTGGCGTCTCTACCCAACAAGGAGGTAAATGATGGCTAACTGTACTGTTCTTGATTGGCAAGGTAAAGAATCTGGCGAATTATCAATTGACTTGAAAACTGCCAAGGAATCTACGGCAGTAGATCTATTACATCGAGCTGTGTTGCGTCAGCAAGCTCACAGCCGTCAGGGAACTGCAAGCACTTTGACTAGATCAGAGGTTCGAGGCGGTGGTCGCAAACCCTACAAACAAAAAGGGACTGGTAGAGCTAGACAAGGTTCAATTAGAACCCCTCTTCGTCCAGGAGGTGGAATCGTATTTGGTCCTAAGCCCAGGAAATATAATTTGGAAATGAATAGGAAGGAACGTAGACTTGCTCTGAGAACTGCTCTTATGAGCAGAATTTCAGATGCAAAAATAATTAAAGACTTTGGTTTAAAACTAGAAGTTCCTAAAACCAGTGAAATCGTTTCACTACTCAAGCGAGTAGGAATTGATTCTGATGGAAAAGTTTTAATCATTCTGAATCAACCTTCAGATATTATTAAGCGTTCAATCAGAAACTTGGAGAAAATCAAGCTTATTTCTGCTGATCAATTAAATGTGTTTGATCTTCTCAATGCTAATTCATTGGTAATAGGTGAAGACGCATTATCAACAATTAAGGAGGTCTACGGTAATGACTAAATTTTTTGATCAACGACTTACTGATGTGATTAAGCGTCCTTTGATAACAGAGAAGGCGACAAAAGCTTTGGATTTAAATCAGTACACCTTTGAAGTCGATCCAAGAGCAGCTAAGCCAGATATTAAAGCTGCTATTGAAAAAATGTTTGATGTAAAGGTTCTTGGTATTAGTACCATGAATCCCCCTAGAAAAAGTAGAAGAGTTGGTAGGTTTTCTGGCAAGAGGCCACAAGTGAAGAAGGCTGTTGTTCGTCTAGCAGAAGGCAACTCCATCCAGTTGTTCCCAGAATCTGAGGAGGCTTAAAACAATGGCTATAAGAAGTTTCAAACCCTATACTCCAGGTACTAGGACAAGAGTTGTAACTGATTTTAGTGAAGTTACATCTAGTAAGCCTGAGCGTTCACTTGTAGTATCTAAACATCGCAAAAAAGGACGCAATAACAGAGGCATAATTACTTGTCGGCATAGAGGTGGAGGACATAAAAGGTTATATAGAATTGTTGATTTTCGTCGAAACAAGCACGGTGTTTCTGCAAAGGTCGCAGCAATTCATTATGACCCTCATCGCAATGCAAGACTTGCACTTCTCTTCTATTCAGATGGTGAGAAGAGGTATATTCTTGCACCTGCTGGTATAAGTGTTGGCCAAGAAGTTATTTCAGGTCCAGATGCACCAATTGAAACTGGTAATGCTTTACCACTTTCTTCAATGCCTTTAGGATCCAGTGTTCATTGTGTTGAGTTGTATCCCGGTCGAGGGGGACAAATGGTTCGCACAGCTGGAGCTAGTGCCCAGGTCATGGCTAAAGAAGGAGATTATGTTGCATTGAAATTACCCTCAACAGAGGTTCGTTTAGTCAGAAAAGAATGCTATGCGACCCTTGGAGAGGTTGGTAATTCTGAAATTAGAAATACAAGCCTTGGGAAAGCTGGAAGGAGAAGATGGCTTGGCAGACGCCCTCAAGTTAGAGGAAGTGTTATGAATCCATGTGATCACCCACATGGAGGAGGCGAGGGCAAGGCCCCAGTTGGTCGTGCTGGTCCTGTGACTCCTTGGGGTAAAGCTGCTCTTGGTTTAAAAACCAGGAAGAAGAATAAGCCGAGTAATAAGTACGTTCTCCGAAAACGTCGTCGAGTTTCTAAACGTAGTAGAGGAGGTCGCGATTCATGATTTCTATCTCTCTTTATCAATTCTTTTAAATCGTTATGGGACGTTCACTCAAAAAAGGGCCTTTTATTTCAGATAGTTTGCTTCGTAAAATCGAGAAGCAAAACTCAAATGAAGATAAAACTGTCATCAAAACCTGGTCCAGAGCTTCAACAATTTTGCCAATGATGATTGGCCATACTATTGCTGTTCATAATGGGAAGAGCCATATACCTGTTTTCATAACAGAGCAAATGGTTGGACACAAGTTAGGTGAGTTTGCTCCAACTCGAACCTATAAAGGTCACATTAGAGATAAAAAAGGAGCACGTTAATCATGACTATTTCACCTACCAAAACTGCAGCCCAAGCTCATGGTCGTTACATTCGAGGATCTGCTTCAAAAGTACGACGTGTTCTTGATCAAATTAGAGGAAGAACTTACAGAGATGCATTAATCATGCTTGAATTTATGCCTTATAGATCAACGGAGCCAATAACGAAGGTATTGAGATCTGCTGTTGCTAATGCAGAACACAACCTTGGTTTAGATCCTTCTTCTCTGGTTATTACCACTGCTACGGCTGATATGGGACCCCCAATGAAACGCTACAGACCTAGGGCTCAAGGTAGAGCATTTGCTATCAAAAAGCAGACATGTCATATCAGCATTTCTGTTTCGGCCAATCAATCAATCACTTCTGAGGGTTCAGACTGATGGGACATAAAATTCATCCAACTGGAATCAGGCTTGGTATCACCCAAGAGCATCGTTCTAAATGGTACGCACCTAGTAAAACTTATCCTTTGCTACTGCAAGAAGATGACCGTATTCGTACTTTTATCAAGAAAAAGTATGGTGCGGCCGGGATAAGTGATGTATTGATTGCTCGAAAAGCAGATCAACTTGAGGTCGAATTAAAAACTGCTCGGCCTGGAGTAATTGTTGGAAGACAAGGCAGTGGTATCGAAGAACTCAGGTCTGGTATTCAAAAAACAATTGGAGATAGGAATAGGCAAGTACGAATAAATGTTGTTGAAGTAGAAAAAGTTGATGCTGATGCTTTTTTACTTGCAGAATATATTGCTCAACAATTAGAAAAGCGTGTTGCATTCAGACGAACAATTCGAATGGCTGTTCAAAGAGCACAAAGAGCAGGTGTTTTAGGTTTGAAAATACAAGTTGGTGGAAGATTGAATGGAGCTGAAATTGCACGTTCTGAATGGACACGAGAGGGAAGAGTCCCTCTGCATACTTTGAGAGCAGAAATCGACTATGCAACCAAAGTTGCTAGTACAACTTATGGAGTCTTAGGAATCAAAGTATGGGTTTTTAAAGGTGAAGTTCTTCCTAAAGAAGAACAGCCTTTACCTGTTGGTTCTTCACCTAGGCGAAATAGGTCGAACCGAAGACCTCAACAATTTGAGGATCGATCCAATGAAGGCAAATAAGGAGGTTTAATCATGCTTAGTCCCAAAAGAACTAAATTTCGCAAACAACAAAGAGGCCGTATGCGCGGCGTTGCTACTAGAGGCAACAAAATCGCTTTTGGTCAGTTTGCATTGCAGGCACAAGACTGTGGGTGGGTTACCTCAAGGCAAATCGAGGCTAGTAGACGAGCAATGACTCGTTATGTAAAAAGGGGAGGACAGATCTGGATTCGTATTTTCCCTGATAAGCCGGTAACTATGAGGCCCGCTGAAACAAGAATGGGATCTGGTAAAGGTAATCCAGAATTTTGGGTTGCAGTTGTTAAGCCAGGTCGAATATTGTTTGAAATGGGTGGGGATGAGATTACAGAGGAAATTGCAAAAGAGGCAATGCGTCTTGCTCAATACAAGTTGCCAGTAAAAACAAAATTTATTTCCCTAGAGGAAGATCTCAATAAGGGAAATTATAAACCTGCTAAAACGCAAGTTTCAGCAGATGATTCGGAGTCATCATCATGAGCAAAACAACTACGGAAGATGTAAGGAATCTCTCTGATTCCGATATATCAGAAAAGATTGAAAATCTTCGAAAAGAACTTTTTGATCTTCGATTTAAGCAGGCTACTAGACAGCTAGTGAAAACTCACCGTTTTAAAGAGGCACGAATCGAGTTGGCTCAGCTTTTAACGGTTTCTAATGAGCGAAGCCGCTCAAATACATCATCTTGATTTTTTAGTTATGGCACTTAAGGAAATGGTCGGCACTGTTGTCAGTGACAAAATGCAAAAAACAGTTGTAGTTGCAGTGGAAAATCGATTTCCACATCCTATCTACCAAAAAATCATTAGTCGAACTACTCGATATAAAGCTCATGATGCTGAAAATCATTGCAAAGTTGGAGATAGAGTTCGAATTAAAGAGTCTCCTCCCATGAGCGCTCAAAAAAGATGGACTGTGACTGAAGTTCTTGTTAAGGGTATGAAATCCAAGGAGGCAGTCAAATGATTCAGCAAGAAACATTCCTCACTGTCGCAGACAACAGTGGTGCCAAGCGTTTGCAATGTATTAGGGTATTAGGTTCTAATCGTCGTTATGCCCATGTTGGCGATGTTATTGTTGCTTCTGTTAAAGATGCGATGCCAAATATGGGGGTCAAAAAATCTGATGTAGTCAAAGCTGTTGTGGTTCGCACTAGAGCAACAATGAGAAGAGATACTGGAAATTCAATTCGATTTGATGATAATGCTGCTGTTCTTATAAATGATGATCAAAACCCAAGAGGGACAAGGGTATTTGGTCCTGTAGCTCGAGAATTAAGAGAACGTAATTTTACGAAAATTGTCTCTTTAGCTCCGGAGGTTATTTAGTCATGCCAGCAATTAACAAAAGTAAAGTTTCTTCTGGTCGTATCAAAATGAAGATTCGCAAAGGAGATACAGTTCAGATCATTTCTGGTAAGGATAAGGGAAAAACAGGAGAAGTTCTTCAAATCCTCCCTTATGAAAATAGAGTTGTAGTGAAGGGAATTAATCAAATTACAAAGCATGTAAAGCCATCACAGGAAGGAGAAACTGGTCGAATTGAGACAAAAGAAACTTCTTTACATGCTTCAAATGTAATGATCTACTCAAGTAAAGAAAAAGTTGCTAGCAAGGTTGAAATTTTTGTAGATAAAGACGGATCAAAGAAACGACGATTAAAGAAGACTGGAGAATTAATTGATTAATTAATTCACTATTCCTTTGTCTGAATTAACTAAAGCAGACTTTCTTTTCCTAATTCAATTCTGACCAAGACCAGAATTAATTTTTTTAAGCCATGTCATTAAAAACCCGCTACCGAGAGACAATCAGACCAAAACTTTTAAAAGATCTTGGTCTGACAAATATTCATCAAGTTCCCAAAGTGCAAAAGGTCACCTTAAATAGAGGACTTGGTGAAGCTGCACAGAATTCAAAATCTTTAGAAGCTTCTCTAGCTGAAATGGCTACTATTTCAGGTCAAAAAGCTCTTGTAACGAGAGCAAAGAAAGCAATCGCCACTTTTAAGATTCGACAAGGAATGCCAATAGGTTGTGCAGTTACACTTAGAGGTGATCGTATGTACGCGTTCTTGGAGAGGTTCATTAATTTGGCACTTCCAAGGATCAGAGATTTTCGTGGTGTGAGTCCAAAAAGCTTTGACGGGCGAGGAAATTACACCATTGGAGTCAAAGAACAACTTATTTTCCCTGAGGTTACTTTTGACAAAGTCGACACAATTAGAGGCATGGATATCACTATTGTGACCAGTGCTTCTACCGATGAACAAGGCAAGGCTCTCCTTAGTGAAATGGGAATGCCTTTCCGTAAAAAATGAGTTTGATTAGCTAAATACTATGTCCAACCACGATCCAATTTCAGACATGCTCACTCGCATTCGAAATGCAAGTGAAAAACGTCATGAACAAACAAAAGTCCCAGCCTCAAGAATGTCTCTTAGCATCGCTAAGGTTCTTCAGCGAGAGGGGTTCATAGCAGAGATCAATGAAGAAGGAGAAGGCTTTAGAAAGCAGCTCATTCTTGGATTGAAATATACCGGTAAGCATCGCTCACCAATTATTCGTTCAATGCAGCGAGTGAGTAAGCCAGGTTTGAGGATTTATAAAAATACTCGAGGATTACCAAAAGTTTTAGGAGGTCTTGGAGTTGCAATAATTTCCACCTCTAAAGGAGTCATGAGTGATCGTGATGCCCGAAAACAAGGTGTTGGAGGAGAAGTCCTCTGCTATGTCTGTTGATTGATTAGGTACTTAATTATGTCTCGTACTGGAAAAAAACCAATCTCCCTTCCTGAAAAGGTAGATGTAAAAATCGAAGGTCTATTAATCACTGTAAAAGGACCCAATGGTCAATTGCAGAGAATCCTTCCTGATGGAGTGAGCATAAGTAAAAACGATAATTCCATTGTGGTTTCCCCTCTCAATGAAAAGAGAAAGTCCAGAGAAATGCATGGATTATGCAGATCATTAGTAGCAAACATGATTGAGGGAGTAAGTAATGGCTTTACAAAAAAACTTGAGATTGTTGGGGTTGGTTCTAGAGCGCAAGTAAAAGGGAAAACACTTGTTGTTAGTGCTGGGTATAGTCATCCAGTTGAGGTTGTTCCTCCAGAAGGTATAACTTTTAAAGTTGAAAACAATACAAATGTTTCTGTTACAGGTCCCGATAAAGAACTAGTTGGTAATGAAGCTGCAAAAATAAGAGCGATAAGGCCTCCAGAGCCTTACAAAGGTAAAGGAATCAAATATGAAGGAGAACAGATAATCAGAAAAGCTGGTAAATCTGGCAAAGCTTAATTTTCATTATCTTTTTTAAAAAATTTTTTGTCATGTCAAAACTTTCTAGAAAACAACAGACTCAAAAACGTCATAAACGCTTGAGAAGGCACTTAAGTGGAACAGAAGCTCGACCAAGGCTTGCTGTTTTTCGTTCCAACAACCATATATATGCTCAAATAATTGATGATGATGCTCAAAACACCATATGTGCTGCATCAACCCTTGATAAAGATTTGAAAGCTTCTCTAAAAGTTAATGCTGGTAGTTGTGATGCCTCTACAGCAGTAGGAGAACTTGTTGCAAAAAAAGCTTTATCAAAAGGCATCAAACAAGTTATCTTTGACAGAGGTGGAAACATCTATCATGGCAGGGTTAAAGCTCTAGCCGAAGCTGCCAGAGTGGCAGGCTTGAACTTTTAATCATTGCTTTAATAATGACAGACACTAAAAACCAGTCCCAAAATAAAAAAACTTCTGGATCATCAGATGCACCCTCTGCTGATGGTAGACAGGAAAATCGTCGCAACAGAGGCGAAAAACGTGGTGGCAGGAGAGAAAGAAGAGGACAGGAAAGAGACTCTGAGTGGCAAGAACGTGTTGTTCAAATCAGAAGGGTATCAAAGACAGTTAAAGGTGGAAAAAAAATGAGTTTTAGGGCGATAGTTGTTGTAGGCAATGAAAAAGGGCAAGTTGGCGTTGGAGTAGGAAAAGCTGGAGATGTAATTGGTGCCGTAAGGAAAGGTGTAGCTGATGGAAAAAAACATTTAGTTCGTGTTCCTTTAACACGAAATAGCTCTATCCCTACACTCTCAAATGGAAGAGATGGTGCTGCAAGTGTACTGATTCGTCCTGCGGCTCCAGGAACAGGAGTAATTGCGGGTGGTTCAATCCGTACTGTTTTAGAGTTGGCTGGAATAAAAAACGTACTTGCAAAGAGATTAGGTAGTAAGACCCCTCTAAATAATGCTCGTGCTGCAATGGTTGCGCTGAGTGAATTGCGCACTCATAAAGCCACTGCAAGAGAGCGTGGTATTTCACTTGAGCAGATTTATTCTTAAAAAATCATGACTATTAAATTGGAATCACTTCAGCCAAATACAGGATCTAGACGTAAAAAAATGCGTAAAGGTCGAGGTATCGCTGCTGGTCAGGGTGCTAGTTGTGGCTTTGGGATGAGAGGACAAAAATCTCGCTCAGGAAGACCTACTAGGCCTGGCTTTGAGGGAGGGCAGATGCCTTTATACAGGCGAGTTCCAAAATTAAAGCATTTTCCAATAGTGAATCAGAAAAATTTTTCTGTACTTAATGTTTCTAGTTTAAATTCGTTAAAAGAAGGCACAGTCGTTAATCTTGATTTGTTGGTTAAGCAGGGTATTCTTACGAAGCCAAAAAATCCACTGAAAATTCTCGGAAACGGTAAGTTAGAAGTCAAACTTACTGTTCAAGCAGCAGCTTTCACAGAAACTGCCAAAAAGAAAATAGAGGAAGTAGGAGGAACATGCGAGCTATTCTCCTAAGTTCTTAGCCTTGAAAATATAGTTTTCATACATTAGTTTTAAACAAATTTTCATTCTTAAATGTTAATAAGTCGTGGCCGTAACCCAAGCGCAGGCGAAGTAATTACTCAGCTTTTTAGTAACGAAGAGCTTAGGGGAAGAGTAATTACAACCCTTGGGCTTTTATTAATTGTTCGATTAGGAATTTACATTCCTATGCCAGGAATAGATAGAGAGGCTTTTAAATCTTTTATTGATCAGGGGGGACAATTAATTGGATTCCTTGATATTTTTACAGGCGGTGGAATTTCAACTTTGGGTATTTTTGCACTGGGTATTCTTCCATTCATCAATGCTTCAATCATTATTCAGTTGCTAACTGCGTCTTTACCTCAATTAGAAGATTTACAGAAAAATGAAGGTGAGGCAGGAAGAAGAAAAATTGCTCAAATCACTCGATATGTCGCTTTAGGATGGGGATTAGTTCAAAGTACAGTTTTTGCTTTAATTCTTAGACAATATTCAGTAGAAGGACTTGGCGAAACTGAATTTGTTGTACAAACATCCCTAGCATTAGTTACTGGATCGATGATAGTTATGTGGCTTAGTGAGATTATTACTGAAAAAGGAATAGGACAAGGAGCTTCTTTGGTTATTTTCTTGAACATTGTTGCAACTTTACCAAAGGCACTTAGTTCTACGATTGAAAAAGCTCAAACTGGAGATCGAGCAGATGTTCTAGGCATAATAATTTTACTAATAGTTTTTTTGATTACTATTGTTGGCATTATTTTTGTTCAAGAAGGTGCGAGAAGAATCCCAATAGTAAGTGCAAAAAGTCAAATGGGAGGCACAGCTCTTTTACCAAGTAGGCAAAGTTATTTACCTCTAAAGTTAAATGCTGGTGGGGTTATGCCAATAATTTTTGCCTCAGCATTGATTTTTCTGCCAATAACAATTGCGAATTTCACTCAAAACCCATTACTTATTAAGGCTGCTAGCTCATTGAATCCTGGCTCATCGAACCCATGGCCATATGCAATTACATTTTTTGCATTGATATTGGGATTCGCTTATTTTTACGCTTCTTTAACAATTAATCCAATAGATATTGCCTCTAATTTAAAAAAAGGCGGTGTTGCAATTCCAGGCGTAAGGCCTGGTAGTTCTACTTCTAATTATCTTTCAGGTGTTCAAAACCGTCTAACTTTACTTGGTGGTTTATTTCTCGGTTCAGTAGCAATTGTCCCTGCTGCAGTAGAGAGAGCAACTAATGTTCAAACCTTTCAAGGGCTTGGTGCAACTTCATTATTGATTTTGGTAGGAGTTGCAATTGATACCTCCAAGCAAGTTCAGACTTATGTAATTTCACAAAGATATGAGGGATTAGTTCGTCAATAAAATCTTTAGTATGATTTTTAAATGAAAAATAAATTACTATTTCTTGGTCCGCCTGGCGCAGGTAAAGGTACCCAAGCCAATCTTTATTGCAAGAAGTATGGACTAGATCATCTTTCAACTGGAGATTTACTTAGAGATGAGGTCTCCTCTGGATCAGTTTTAGGTATTAAAGCTGCGGAGATTATGAACAAAGGAGAATTAGTAAGTGATGATTTAGTTCTCTCAATTGTTGAGGGAAGGTTGTTGAATACTAAAAAAGGTTGGTTGCTTGATGGCTTCCCTAGAAATGTCAATCAAGCAAGTTCGTTAGAAAAACTTTTAGAAAAAATTAATCAACCTCTAGAGGCTGTAATATTAATAAAAACCGCCGACGATTATTTGATTAAAAGGCTATTAGAAAGAGGAAGGCAGGATGATAACGAACAAGTCATAATCAATAGGCTTAAAATCTACAGAGAAAAAACCTCTCCTCTAATTGATTTGTATACCAAGCAAGGAATTCTGGAGGGGATTAATGGTAATGCTGACATAGATGTTGTGTTTTCATGTATCGAGAAAGCTTTAGGCTGACGATGTAGTACAGTAATAGTTTGGAAATTGGAGAGTCTCACCAATGAAGGTTAGATCCTCAGTTAAAAAAATTAGTCCTGACGACCAGATCGTAAGGCGCAGAGGCCGGATCTATGTGATCAACAAGAAAAGGCCTCGAAATAAACAGCGTCAGGGCTGATCCCTGAAGTTTTAAGAAGTCTTTATCGATTAATTATTTTCGTTTACTTCTTAAATAAAGTCATCTTTAAATTATGATGACTTTCATTGTTCCCCTTCGAATTATTCTTAAGTGGCACGGATTGTAGGCATCGACATACCACGCGAAAAGCGGGTCGAAGTTGCCCTAACTTACATCTATGGTATTGGCTTAACCAGAGCCAAGAGTATCCTCGAAAAATCAGGAGTTAATCCTGATATACGTGTAAAGGATCTAGAAGATAGTGATGTTCAGAAGCTTAGAGCTGTTACTGAAGAATTCACTCTTGAGGGAGATTTGAGACGTCAAGAAGGAATGGCACTCAAACGACTTCAAGACATAGGATGTGTTCGTGGGCGTAGACATAGAATGAGTTTGCCTGTTCGTGGACAACGAACCAGAACAAATGCTCGAACTCGAAGAGGAGCAAGAAAAACTGTTGCAGGAAGAAAGAAATAATTTCTTAATTATCCTGTTACCACTTGGTAAATTTTTAAATCTATTTAAATAAGGCACAGCCTAATGGCTACAACCTCAAAGAAAACCGGTTCTAAGAAGTCAAAGCGCAACGTTCCAAATGGAGTTGTGCATATTCAAAGTACCTTCAATAACACCATTGTCTCAATCACTGACACTTCGGGTGAAGTGATTTCATGGTCATCCGCAGGAGCAAGCGGCTTTAAGGGAGCTCGAAAAGGTACTCCTTTCGCTGCCCAAACCGCTGCTGAAGTTGCAGCTCGAAGAGCCTTAGAACAAGGAATGCGTCAAATAGAGGTTCTTGTAAGAGGACCTGGCTCTGGTCGTGAAACCGCAATACGTGCGTTGCAAGTAGCTGGTCTTGAAATTACTTTAATCAGAGATGTAACTCCTCTGCCTCATAATGGTTGTAGGAGACCTAAACGCAGACGCGTTTAAATCTATTCACTTAAGTGAAACTTTCTTTTCTTTCCACATCACATTAGACCGTGTTGCAATACCAGATCGACAGGATCGACCATCAAGTTTCTAATGATCGTTCCCAAACAGGCGTCTTCCTAATTGGCCCTCTTGAGAGAGGTCAAGCAACAACTTTGGGTAATTCCCTACGCAGAGTTTTAATGGGGGGGCTAGAAGGCAGCGCAGTTACTGCTGTAAGGATTGCTGGTATTAATCATGAATATGCAACAATCCCAGGCGTAAGAGAGGACGTTTTAGATATTCTTCTAAATTGCAAACAACTTTCGGTTGATAGTCGCAGCCAAGATCTTGAGATTGGAAGACTTGTTGTTACTGGTCCTGCTGAAGTTAAAGCGAAGGATATTCAGTTTTCATCTCAAGTTGACGTTGTCGATGGGGATCGTCCAATAGCAACTGTTCATGAGGGGCATAATCTAGAATTAGAATTGCATGTTGAAAGAGGCATAGGATATAGACCGGTTGATAGAAGAAACGAAGAGACAAGTGCGATTGATTTACTTCAAATAGATGCTGTATTTATGCCCATAACTAGGGTCAATTTTACTATTGATGAAACTGCAGTAGCGGAGGGTGGTTCAACAAGAGAAAGATTGAAAATGGAGCTAGTAACTGATGGATCTACCTCTCCTGATGATGCATTAGCTGAAGCTGCAAATCAATTAATTGAGCTTTTCCAACCTCTTGCCACTGTTTCAATGGTAGAAGAGATACCTGAAGAGCCAGAGCCTGCTGCAGAGGCCCAAATTCCCCTTGAGGAGTTAAACTTATCAGTAAGAGCTTACAATTGCCTAAAACGAGCCCAAGTGAACTCTGTTTCAGACTTGATGGGCTTCAGTTATGAGGATTTATTGGAAATTAAGAACTTCGGTTCTAAATCTGCTGATGAAGTCATTGAAGCTCTCGAGAGAATAGGAATTTCTATTCCACAAAGTAGAACCTCTGCATGATGTTCGGTTTTTTTCTTACTTCATTTCAAAGCTAATCCAATGCGTCATCAACGTCGAATTCCACAACTGAGTCGTCCCGCTGACCAAAGGAAGGCTCTTCTAAGAGGATTAACTACTCAATTAATTCGTGAAGGTAGAGTCACAACAACCAAAGCTAGAGCCAAAGCTTTAAGGGATGAAACCGAGAGAATGATTACCTTAGCTAAGGATGGAAGTCTATCTTCTAGAAGAAGAGCTATTGGGTATGTATACGATAAACAGCTGGTTCACGCACTTTTTGAAAAAGCTCAAGAAAGATATGGTGATCGTCAAGGTGGATATACGAGAATCGTAAGAACCACTCCAAGACGTGGAGATAATTCTGAAATGGCGATCGTTGAGCTTGTATAAATTATTTATTACTATCATTACTTAATTTAATACGTTCAGATTTTTCGTTAATTTAAATTTTTAGGTTAATTTGACTAATAGAATTGCACTTGTTATTCAATATAATGGTTCAGGTTTTAGTGGTTGGCAAAATCAAAGCAATTTAATTACAGTCCAAGGAACTTTAGAAGAAAAAATTGCAGAGCTTGATCCGAATAGACCAGTAAAGGTAATAGCAGCAGGCAGAACTGATTCAGGTGTACATGCTTCTGGACAAGTTGTTCATTTTGATTCTTCTGGGCCTATTCCTATTAATAAATGGCCATCAGCACTTAATGGGAGGCTCCCAGCAACAGTTAGAGTACTTGAGGCAGCTAGTGTGTCAAAAGATTGGCATGCTTGTTATTCGGCCAAGAATAGAAGATATAGATATTCAATCTTTAATGGCTGCCATCCAAATCTTTTTCTTCAAAATATCAGTTGGCACAAGTATAAAGTTCGATTAGATGTTGATTTAATGAAAAATGCATTGAATGACTTAGTGGGTTTTCATGATTTTGCTGCTTTTCAAAAAGCGGGAAGTAATAGAAGTAATTCATTGACTACGGTTCAAGAAGTTTCAATTTGTCGAGATGGCGATATTGTTACGGTTGAGATCCAGGCGAGTGGTTTTTTGTATGGAATGGTCAGACTTTTAATGGGTCAATTAGTTGCTTTAGGAGAAAACCGATTGACTCTTAGAGAATTTAAAAATAGATGGAGAAATGGTTTGCGTTCTGAGGTTAGGGAAGCTGCTCCACCTCATGGCCTTTGTTTGATAAGAGTTGGTTATGAAGAGAAAATCTTTTCAAAAGAAAAAAGTTTTGATACTTTCCCTAGATTTTCTCTGCCAATTGTAGATTCTTTTCAAGAATTAAAAAATACAAAAGATTGATGATTGCATATTTGGAATTTCATTAAATCAGTAATTAAAATTTTATGAGTAAAAAAGGCCAGTTTTCAGCCATGAAAGTGTAGAATTAAACTTCTGAAGAATCAGATCAATTATTTGACTTGATAACTTCCTAAAACAGCATTATCAACACGATAATGTTTATTCAGTGTTAAAGGCGTCCAGGAAAAATGAACAAGACATCCGTTCCATCATCGGATTCAATAGATCGCCAGTGGTTTCTGGTGGATGCAGAGAATCAGACTCTTGGTCGACTAGCAACTGAAGTTGCTAGTGTCCTTAGGGGTAAGACAAAGCCAAATTTCACCCCTCATTTAGATACAGGTGATTTTGTTATTGTCGTAAATGCAGAAAAGATCAAAGTTACCGGTAAAAAATCTGATCAAAAACTTTATCGAAGACACTCTGGACGTCCTGGAGGAATGAAAGTTGAAACCTTTAAGGCACTTCAATCTAGAATTCCTGAAAGAATAGTAGAGAAGGCAATCAAAGGAATGCTGCCTCATACGAGATTAGGCAGACAATTATTTAATAAACTAAAAGTTTATAAAGGTTCTGATCACCCTCATTCAGCGCAAGAACCTAAAGTTCTTAATCTAAATTCTAACTCTGTTTACAATGACTAGTTCCACTAACAAAGTAGTTTACTGGGGAACTGGTAGACGTAAGACATCTGTAGCCAGAGTGAGATTAACTCCTGGCAAAGGTGAAATAGTTATAAATGGGAGACCTGGTGATCATTATCTAAATTTTAATCCAGCCTATATATCTGCAGTTAAAGCTCCTTTAAAAACTTTAGGCTTAAGTGAATCATATGATGTCTTAGTAAATGTATATGGTGGAGGTTTAACTGGTCAGTCTGATGCGATAAAGCAAGGGGCTGCAAGAGCTTTGTGTGAACTATCTCTTGATAATAGAAAGCCCCTTAAAGTTGAGGGTCACCTAAGTCGAGACCCTAGAGCAAAAGAGAGGCGTAAATATGGTCTTAAGAAAGCTCGTAAAGCCCCACAATTTTCCAAGAGATAACTTTACTTTTACCTTAACCTTATTCTTTTTTTAAAATGCCTAAATCAGACATACATCCAACTTGGTATCCAGATGCAAAAGTAATTTGTAATGGTGAAGTTGTAATGACAACGGGTTCTACACAACCGGAAATCCAGGTTGATGTTTGGAGTGGAAATCATCCTTTCTTTACAGGGACTCAAAAGATACTTGATACTGAAGGCAGGGTTGACAGATTTATGAGGAAATATGGTATGGCTTCATCTGAATCAAGTAAAGATAACGATAATTCAACAAAAAAGACAAAAGAAAGTTGATAGAGCTGATTTAAAAAGACTTAGGGAAAAAAAAGAATGGATTCTTCAACCCTAATAAAACGTTTAGAAACAGCTAAAAGTAGTTTTCAAAATTTGGAGATGCAACTAGCAGATCCAGATGTTGCGTCAGATCCAAAGCAATTAGAGAAAATTGCTAGGGAAAGATCAAAACTTGAGCCTTTAGTTAATGATTATTTGAAACTCCAAAATATAGAAAAAGAATGTACTGAAGCTAAAGATTTAGTAAAAAATAGTAGAGACGATAAAGAAATGGAACTTTTAGCTAAAGAAGAACTTCAAACCCTCGAACTTACAAAAAATCAATTAATTCAAAAATTGACTTTAGCTCTTTTGCCTAAAGATCCAAGAGACGAAAGAAGTGTGATGCTTGAGATAAGAGCTGGAGCTGGAGGGAGCGAAGCTTGTTTGTGGGCTGGAGATTTAGCAAGAATGTATGAGAGATATGGGCAAAAATTAGGGTGGAATGTAAAACCCATAAGCTCAACCGAAGCTGACGTAGGCGGCTTTCGTGAAATGATTATTTCTGTGAAAGGTGATTCTGTTTATAGCCAATTGAAGTTTGAAGCAGGTGTTCATAGAGTCCAAAGAGTCCCCTCAACTGAATCTCAAGGACGAATACATACTTCCACGGCAACTGTTGCTGTAATGCCTGAAGCTGATCCAGTTGAGGTAAAAATAGAAGCCACTGATTTAGAAATTAGTACGGCCAGGTCAGGTGGTGCTGGTGGACAAAATGTTAATAAAGTTGAGACAGCAATTGATTTATTTCATAAGCCATCTGGCATTAGAGTTTTTTGTACACAGGAACGTTCTCAATTACAAAATAGAGAGAGAGCAATGGAGATTTTAAGAGCTAAATTATTAGAATTAGAAATAGCTGAGGCAAATGCAAAAGAAAGATCTGCGCGATTGTCTCAGGTGGGGACAGGTGACAGAAGTGAAAAAATACGAACTTATAACTACAAAGATAACCGAACCACTGATCATAGATTGGGAATTAATTTTCCGTTAGAACAAGTTTTATCTGGTCAACTGGAAGATGTTATTGAAGCATGTATTGCAGAAGAACAAAAAAGACAAATGGAAGAACTTAGTAATCAATCTGTAGAGTAAAAGGAACTAAGCTACCCATCCAATTACATATTTACCCCATTCCTTGTGGCGTCCGGAGTGAATTTGTCTTGTCGTCTCAAAACTCATATTATTCAAAGGTTTGTAAGGTTTTGTTATTAATGGCATTTTTGCCTCTTCAGGTGTCCTATTACCTTTAATTACGTTACATTGAAGACAGGCAGTAATAACATTTTCCCAATTGTCTGCTCCTCCTCTACTGCGGGGTAGGACATGATCAATTGAAAGTTTTTTATTTTTTTGGCCACAATATTGACAGCAGTTATGATCTCTTTGAAATATATTTTTTCTACTTAAAGGGATATCACGATATGGAACTCTAATAAATTGTCTTAATCTTATTACAGTAGGGGCTTTTACATCTTGTCGAATATTGTGAGCAGGATCTTCTTCAAGACTTTCAGCCTTACCTTTAAGCATTAAGACAGTCGCGCGACGCCATGAAGTGATGTTCAATGGTTCATAGGACGCATTCAAAACAAGAACTTGACCCATGCAAGCAAGCTATTTAAGCGGCATGCTAGTGGTATTACAGCCTTGTTGCAGTTTCCCTTATTACATTGATTGCATCTAAATAATGTCCAACATCCGTAAGAGTGAAAAGTTAGTCACTTTTGATGAGACATCTAAAAGTGTAATTAAACCTGACCCTTGTAGTCGTGCATGGGTTGAAGTTGATTCTAAAGCAATTGAAAATAATGCAAGAGTCTTGAAAAACTATATTGGCAAAGATTGCTTACTAATGGCAGTTGTCAAAGCTGATGGTTATGGCCATGGAGCAGAGACTGTCGCAAAGGCTGCTTTAAATGGAGGTGCTGATACCCTTGGTGTAGCAACTTTAGAAGAGGGAATTCAATTAAGAAATGCTGGTTTGACATGCCAGATATTGATTCTTGGAAATCTAATAAATTCAGAAGAATTGTATTCCTCTTTTTACTGGGATCTGATTCCTACGATTAGTGGTATTCGTGAGGCAATAATCTGTAACAACATCGCTAAACATAAGTATAAAAAATTCGTTATTCACTTAAAGGTAGATACAGGAATGACAAGACTTGGATGTAATTGCAATGAAGTAGAAGATTTGGTTTCTAAAATTGATTGCTTAGACAGTATTTCATTGCAAGGAATTTATAGTCATCTTGCGATTGCTGATGAAGATAATTTGAATCAGTCTTTTATCAGTTTTACTCAGATTCAATTAAACAGATTTGAAAAGGTATTGAAAGATATAGGTGTGAGGAGCAATTCCCTTTGTAGACACTTGGCAAATTCTGCAGGAACACTTTCCAATAAACAACTCCATTTTGACATGGTTCGAGTTGGACTAAGTTTGTATGGTTATCTACCGATTAATAATTTTGAGTCTATTTTGAATCTTCAGCCAGCCTTAAAAGTTAAGGCCAGAGTAACATTAATTAGGGAAGTGCAAGAGGGAACAGGAGTGGGCTATGGACATTTATTTAAAACTAAAAGGGAAAGCAAGCTTGCTGTAGTTTCTATTGGATATGCAGATGGAGTGAGTAGAGCTCTTTCTGGCAAGATATCTGCATCCATAGATGGTGTTTTAGTACCTCAAGTTGGTTCTATTGCTATGGATCAAATGGTTTTTGACATAACTGACAAACCAGATATCAGAGTTGGCCAAGTTTTAACACTTCTTGGAACTGATGGTGAAAACTTTATTTCTCCTCAGTATTGGAGTGATTTATCTGGATCAATTCCTTGGGAAGTTCTTTGCAGTTTTAGAAATCGACTCCCTAGAGTAATCACTTAACATCCGAAGAGGATCACAATATATATTTTTTGAGCTTTGACTTGATAATGTATTAATTATGGAGAGGTGGCTGAGTGGTTGAAAGCGGCTCCCTGCTAAGGAGTTACAGGAGGTAACTTCTGTCGAGGGTTCGAATCCCTCCCTCTCCGTTCTTTATTGGTTCAGGTAAGTTCGTATAAGTTCAGAAAACAGAAATAACTCAGTAGCAGTAAGGGATTAGAAGAATAAAGAGTTCGCACCTGTTCGTAGTGTGCCACAGATTCCGAGTTCTGTGTGGGGGGAAATGTGGGGGGAATGGAAATTACTGAAGGGAAGGGAGATCTCAGGTATATCTTTCTTTTTCGGGTGCTGCGTGGGGGGAAACTTTTTTGAGGATGTGGGGGTTTCTTTTCTCCTCCCTCTCCTTAAAAGAAGGCATAAAAAAAGAGCACCCGTAACGGTGGGTGCTCTCTACTCCAAATGAGAAATAGGATTCTCTGTTCTATGTATTCACTAACTCTTCTCTTTGCTCTCTCTCAAACAACTCCTCATCTTGGTAGGAGGTTTTGTTCTTCTCATACGGCATTAGAAAACATCCTCCCAAATGATCTGCTTTCTTCTTCCATTACCTTCTGCTTGTAAGCAATAAGTTTTGGATACGCTCTAAGAATCTCAGCAACCGTATCCGCTTTGGATAGGTTGAACTTTTCTGAATACTCCTCAATCATTTCTGGTAAATCATCATTTCTGCGTGAAACATTTATGTAAATACCTTGTGTTCTCATTTGATTTTCTTATTTTTAGAATAATTATTTATTCGCTTTTTCAAACCCAGAACTGATACATTCCCGCGAAAGTGTTGGGATGTTTTTCTTCAAACTTTTCTCAGTTTTGTAAGGTTATTTGCTTATTATCTTCTAGGACATAGTATTGATTAAAAAACTATCATTTATTGATTCATTTCCTCTACATATTGCTTAAATAGATTTCTAAATTTTGTATTACTATTAAATATTTGAATTGCGGGCTTTAAAAGATCTCTATAGTTTTTCCAGCTGGATATTTCATTTTCATTTATTCTTTGTTGATCAATTTTTCCTGTTATTTTTATTGTCTTCGGATCTAGATTAGGCTCTAAATATTTATTATTGTTTTCCCAACCAAGCCAATCAATAAGATGTTTTATTTCTTCTCCAGTATTTGTGACTAGATCATCGTAATTTAGAAAATATATTATAGAATTATACCTTTTCTGATATTCTTTCATTAAAAAGTATACTTCTATATAAAGATTTGCTGATTCAACTATAGAACAAGAGTATGTATTTTTATTTCCCATATTCTTTTTATAGGTCTCTTTAATGTTATCCAAAGGATTTCTGTAACAATAAATAATCCTTGCTGTAGGAATTTGACTAGTAATTAATCCAATGTTGATGAAATTCATTGGCAATGTTGTAGAAATAAATGATTTCCCGGAAATATCTGCTTCTATATTTTCGAAGTAGAGCTTGGATAAATTTGAATCAAGTAAATTTTCTTTTTCCTCGTGATATATTTTTATAGCCTTTGGAAGTGTGTAATCCTCTCCACATTTTATTAATTTATTATTACAGGCAAGTATTGTTTCGGTAATTGTTTTACCAGATCGTGGTAATCCAACTATAAAAATTGGAATAGGAAGATTATTTATTTGATTTAAATCTATTTTTTTTTCTTCCCAAACTTTATGATAGCAACTCTCTATTTTTTGCCTGATATCTGAATAATTTGAGCCATATATATTTCTATTCAAATTATTTGCTTTCTTTAGAAAATGAGAGGCTTGAGGGAAATTATAATTTTCTTCTAGAATATTCGCCCTGGCAAAGTAAATATCAACTAGGTCTTTTTCCTTTTGATTCTTTAAGATGCTTTCAGAGAAAAGTCTGTCCTGCCAACTTTTGTTGTCACATAAGGAATTAAGAAGTGATAGATGATAGTAAGCGTTTCCTAGATTAGGATTAAGTTCTATTGCTTTGCGCAATGACAATTCTGCTTCTTGTAATTTTCCAAGTTCTTTCAATATGTTTCCCAGATTGGAATGAGCCTCTGTGTAATCAGGTTTAATTTCAATTGCTTTGCGATATGAAATTTCTGCTTGTTGTAGCTTGCCAAGAGCTCTCAATATGATTCCTAGATTGTAATGAGCCTCTGCGTAATCAGGTTTAATTTCAATCGCTTTGAGAGTATGTAATTCTGCTTCTTGTAATTTTCCAAGTTCTTTTAATATGTTTCCCAGATTGGAATGAGCCTCTGCGTAATCAGGTTTAATTTCAATCGCTTTGAGAGTATGTAATTCTGCGTCTTGTAATTCGCCTAGATCATTCAATAAGACTCCCAAATTGGAATAAGCCTCTGCGTAATCAGGATTAATTTCAATTGCTTTACGAAATGACAATTCTGCGTCTTGTGATTTGCCAAGACCTTGTAAAATTGTTCCATAATTAGAAAAAATCCTGTGATCTTTGAAACCTTGATTTATGAAATATTGATAATATTTTGCTGCTTCTGAAATGTTTCCTTGTGAATGAAACTTAAATGCTTGATTAATTATTTGTTCTTTAGAAGGTTGCGTAGGAGTATTTGTATTAATAGTGATGTTTTCTTGATTTTCTCTTAAAGGAAATGGAATTGAAAATGTTTGGACTTGAGGTGTATTCTTTTTCCCTTGATCTTTATCACTAGATTCCATTATCTTCTAAGAACTTTTGTATGAAGTAATTCTACTACTAACTATAAGTGCCATTTGAACCTCTTTCTGAGATTATCAATACTTAACTAATAACGCTAGATGATTGATTAATTGCTTGATAAAATGAACTATTTTGCCAATCAACTACTTGATTGAAGTCGTCAAATTTGGTTATATCTTTTAATCCATAATCAAAGGTTTGTTCAAACTCTTCTATTGGAACTCTCTGAAGTTTTAATGAGTTGGGATGCTTCCCTATCCACTTCGCTTCTCTGATACACAATTCCAATAAAAGAAGTTTTAACGCTCTCATTCCCTTCCGCTGCCGTTCTTTATGGTTCGCCACTAACGGACTCCCTCTCCGTTCTTATTGGTCATCATAGGTTGATATGAGAGCTCATAAAGGCACATAAACCAATAACAGGAATAATTGCAGTGTCAGAGAAGACTCTCCCTCCTTTAATTAGTTCAGACGAGTTCGAAATCGCTAAAAATTACTAATAGACTTAAAGAATATGGAATGAGGACAATATTTGTTCATGTTATTTGACTCGAATATTGTTGGTAGAACTTTTTTGGAATATGAACTTCGAAATATAATTCTTATCATTGATAATGACTTTTTTGATTTTATATAGTTAATATTGCAATTACATAAGTTTATTATTTGTTTTATAAAAAATTATTACTTTTACTAGAAAAATAAATATATTAATTTAATATCATTTTTACACTTATTTATTTAACAAATCCTTGAATTTACTCTCTAGATCTCTAGTGAATAATTCTGAATTATAAAGTGGTGACGTCTCTCTTGATTGGGCTAATTTCGTTTTTAATCTTATAAGTTCGTTAGGATTACTAGCGATCTTTAAAGCTTTCTTTTCGTATTCTTGTTTACTAGAAGTAATAAGTTCAGAAAGTCCTATTGAGTTTAGCAAACTTGCAGAGACTCTTGCAGAAAAACTTTCCCCTATCTTTGTTAAAACTGGTAATCCTGCCCATAAAGCATCTGAGGTAGTTGTATGACCATTATAATTAAAAGTATCTAGTGCTAAATCTCCAAGAGCATGTCTTGCTAGATGTTTTTTTAATGGTAATTTATTGGCAAAAATTAATCTATCTGGATCTACTTTTCTTTTTTCTGCTTCGTAAATCAAGTTCTTTTCTGAATAATCATTTGATTTATATAACCAAAGAACACTCCCATTAATTGATCTAAGTAATTTCATCCAAATATCGAATTCTTGTGGAGTGATCTTTTTATTAGCACAAAAGCAAGTAAATACAAATGCTTCTTCAGGAAGATTGAATTCCTTACGAGTAATAGGCTCCTTACATATTTCTTTTTTATTATCATTACATTGATAAGTATTTGGCATCCTTATTATTTTTTCAGAATAATATTTTTCATATTCTTTTGGAATTATTATATTATCTGCTATAAGATAGTCGATACTATCAGCTCCAAGTGTTCCAGCATATGCCATATAATGAATTTGTATAGGTGCTACTCTATAAGAAAATATATTCATTCTATTTCCACTAACATAACCCATACGATCAATAGCTATATCTAATCTATCACTTCTTGCTAATTCAACAGCCTCAAGATCATTTAATTCTTTTATATCTCTATAAATACATCCAGATTCCTTTGCTATTTTAGTATACTCATCTTCCTTATTCACAAATGAGTATAGGTATACTTTGAATTTAGATTTATCATGTAATTTGAACATAGAGCTCATTAGATACATCATGGGATGAGCTCTGAAGTCAGCTGAGAAATATCCAATATGAATTTTTTTATTTTTAAAATGTCCTATAGATTTAGTTTCTTTTTGATATTTTTTCTTATATAAATTCTGAGCTCTTTTTAATTGTTTTAATGGATTATCTTCATAATAAAATAAGCTTAATGGTATTACAGGTGAACCCTCAATTCCTAGCTTTTCCAACCATTTATTTTGATTCTCATGGTTACTCCAATCGCATATATATCCTTTTGATGTAATTAAGCCCCATTTGGGAAATACTGAATCATTATCTAACTCTATACTCTTTTTAAAAAATTTTATAGCTGTGTGGTATTTACCAAGATCATTAAATATCATTCCCATATTGTGATTAGTAATAGCACTTTCAGGCTGAAGTTTAAATGCTTTACTAAGTGATAATTGAGCTTCTTTTAAATTGCCAAGATCTCGTAATGTATTTCCTAAGTTTAAAAAAGCATTGACGAAATCAGGTTTAAGTTCAATTGCTTTGCGCTGAAATAATTCAGCTTCTTTTAAATTACCAAGATCTCGTAATGTATTTCCTAAGTTTAAATAAGCACTTGCAAAATCAGGTTTAAGTTCAATTGCTTTGCGCTGAAATAATTCAGCTTCCTTTAAATTGCCAAGGTTTTTTAAGATTGTTCCCAGATTGGAATAAGCATTGGCGAAATCAGGTTTAAGTGCGATTGCTTTGCGAAGTGATAATTCAGCCTCATGTAAGTTGCCAAGATCTTTCAAGATTGTTCCTAGATTGGAATAAGCATTGGCGAAATCAGGTTTAAGTTCAATTGCTTTGCGAAGTGATAATTCTGCATCGCTTAAGTTGCCAAGATTTTTTAAAACAAGTCCTAGATTTGAATGTGCTTCTACGAAATCAGGCTTAAGTTCAATTGCTTTTCTGATGGATTCTTCTGCTTCTTGTAATTTACCAAGAGCTCTCAATATATTTCCTAGATTATAA
>NZ_QJUE01000005.1:300000-377251 GCF_003208055.1 Prochlorococcus marinus XMU1408 | reverse complement strand
AGAGAAGAAAGCTCAAGCGGAGAAGAAAGCTCAAGCAGAGAAGAAAGCTCAAGCAGAGAAGAAAGCTTTAGCGGAAAAGAAAGCTCAAGCAGAGAAGAAAGCTCAAGCAGAGAAGAAAGCTTTAGCAGAGAAGAAAGCTCAAGCAGAGAAGAAAGCTTTAGCGGAGAAGAAAGCTTTAGCGGAGAAGAAAGCTTTAGCGGAGAAGAAAGCTTTAGCGGAAAAGAAAGCTTTAGCGGAAAAGAAAGCTCAAGCAGAGAAGAAAGCTTTAGCGGAAAAGAAAGCTCAAGCAGAGAAGAAAGCTTTAGCGGAGAAGAAAGCTTTAGCGGAGAAGAAAGCTTTAGCGGAGAAGAAAGCTTTAGCGGAGAAGAAAGCTCAAGCAGAGAAGAAAGCTCAAGCCGAGAAGAAAGCTCAAGCCGAGAAGAAAGCTTTAGCGGAGAAGAAAGCTCAAGCAGAGAAGAAAGCTTTAGCGGAGAGGAATTTTAATTCTCGACCACAAATTGATTCACAACAAAAAAGAGATTCAAGAACGGAATTGCTGACGGTATCAGTTTCTTTAAACACAGGTAAAATTGTCTCAATAGCTTCCGTAGGGATTTTGGCTTCAGCCATTCTTGTTTCTGCGATGGTCTTTATTGCTGGGTAATTCAATTTCACAAATATCTATGTTAAAGCAGATTTTTTATTCTCAATTTCTGCTATGTTTTCGTTCTTATAGTTTTATAAAAACCTAAGCTGTGCTAAAAGAAAGAATCCAGGAGATTTTAGAGTTCACTAAAAGTGAGTCTCCCTATAGGAAAGCTAATAAAGGTTGGATTAATCAAGATATTTTTTTAGATCTAAATCCGTCTCCTGAGGATTTCAATCAGAAAAATGAAGCTGCAAAATTAACACTATTATGGTCTCCAATAAATAGTTTAATAGCTAACATTTTTTTAATTCTTATTATAAGTTCTTTATTAGTCTTTACTTCATTATCTTTTGCAAAAGGTAGATTTGATCTGAGTATATTTAATACTTCTCAAATAAATTATCAAGTCAAAGTTGATGAGAATAAGTTAAAGGATTTAAATGCTTTCAATTCAAAAACTGAAGAGGAACTGGATATAAATGATCAAGAAAAATCAAGTAAAATAAATTCTTCAGATAATATTTCAATTAATATGGATCAGAAAATAATAATTCAGAAACCTGATGAAGAAAATAAGACAATAAAAGATATTGAAAGTAATCAAGATATTAGAATTTTAAAAAATAATAAATCAAAATCAAATTTTATTTGAACTTGATTTTTAACATAAATAAATAATCCTTCACTTTTTAATAAATTGTTTTATCACTCAAGATTTGTTTGTTTTTTGGCATAGTTAGATGCTTTAATCAATATGATTTTTAGGAGTTACAAAGGTGTCTGAAGCAAAGGGTAATCAACTCGCAACAATATCTGTTTACTTAAATACACCAATAATTGCGGTGCTTTTGGGAGTTGGATTTATTTTGGGTTCTATTTTATTCGCCGGAATCTTACTTATTGCTAAATAGCAAATTTGTTTAATTCACTGCTAATCGCAGGAAGTAAAAATTGATCTTTGACTAATTTTTTTCCAGTTGTAAAAACAACTGCAAGCATTGGATTCTTATTGGGAGCTTGCCACCAAGCCACGTCATGGCGAACTTCACTCATTAATCCTGCTTTGCTCCAAAGTTTTGAAGCAAAAGGAAGTCCTTCGCCTAAAAAACCATCTACTTGATTCTCTAAAGCTTGTTTGCGGCTAACTGGATCAAGTGAGCGTTCAAATATTTGTATTAAATCCTTACTGGCTAATTTTGGAAGCATTTCATGAGTCATTAATGACTCAAAAATTCTTGCACTCCCATCTGTTGTCATTCTGTTTCGATTCTCATTATTTATTCCATAAAAATCTTTTTCCCTACCGAAAGGTCCTTCATTCCATGTCTTTTGACTGCAATTCCATTTTTGTATTTCTGGCCATTTAAGATCTTTTAACCAGTCATTAATTAATTGTCTCTGAATTTTCCATGCTTCATAGTTTGGTTCATTCAAGGAAGGCCCACTTGTTGTTCCTGTTAATAGATCTAGAATGTAGCTTGTGGCGTCATTATTGGAGTTTGCGATCATTTCATGTAATGCTCTTCTAAGTTCATCTGATTCAACAATTAAGTCTTTTTGTAGCCATACATGAGTTGCTAATGCATAAACAATTTTTACTACACTCGCTGGATAAAAATTTTTATTTGAATTCCAACCAGTCCCGTATCCACTAGATGGTGTTGGATTTTGCTGGTCATAACGTATGCACGTTATCGCAATATTTTCTTGAAGGTTGGGATAACCTTTTTTGTCAAAACTATCGAGGAGACCTTTTAGGCAACATGCCATTTCAGGGTCTTTTCGGTAGAACGCCATAGCGCTCAAAAAGAATTTACTATGACATTAGAGGTTTTGCTAAGTAAAGCTTCATTTGTTTTGGGAAGTTTGTGGAAACTTAGAGTAAATATAGATGGATTTAAAAGTGAAAACAGTGATGAATTAGTCACGCAAGCAAGTATTGGTAGAAGTTTTCAATTACTAGATAGTTTGAAAATTGATTTTAATAATAAGCTTATTATCGATAGAGTTCAAGTCCGACTTTTGGAAGATGATTATATTTGTTGGTTTAAATTTTCTGAATTAACTCATAATGCTTCAAAAATAGATTCTTGGAAATCTGAATTTTTAACTGAAGAAAAAATTTTTACTAGGATTCCTAAAATATTGGCTTGGGCTAAGGCTGCGAAAAAAACCAGTAATGAATATTTGTGGGGTGGAACTACAGGTCCGAATTTTGATTGCTCTGGCTTCGTTCAATCTGCTTTTGCAAGTTCAGGGATTTGGATACCAAGAGATGCTTATCAACAGGAAAAATTCTGCAAAAATGTTTCATTAAATATTGAATCTTTAAGTGAAAAATTAATACCTGGCGATTTAATTTTTTTTGGATCATCTGAGAAATGTACTCATGTTGGCTTGCATATTGAGAATGGTTTTTATATTCATAGTTCTGGGGTAAGTAATGGGCATAATGGAATAGAGATTGACGGTTTATTTCACCCGAATCTTGGAAAAATTGCTTCTTTTTACAGATCTCAATTTAGATCTGCTGGAAGAGTGATCTCTTGCTATCAGAGTGGAAAACTCTAAAAAAGATTAATTAATTGACCTTTATCAGGTGTTTTGAATGAAATCTAATGTCTCACTATCAATTGTTGTTCCTATCTATAACGAAGAAGAAAGTCTTCCATTTTTGGTTAATCAGTTATTAAAAGTTCTGCAGTCTATGGATGAAACTTTCGAACTAGTTTTAGTTAATGATGGTTCAACTGATAAAAGTGCTGATGTAATTAGAAAATTAAGCTTTGATATACCTGAAATAGTAGGAGTTCTTCTACGTAAAAACTATGGACAGACTGCCGCAATGGCAGCAGGATTTGATATCTCTTCTGGTGAGATAGTGGTCACACTTGATGGAGATTTGCAAAATGATCCTGCAGATATTCCTTTATTAGTTAATAAGATTGGGGATGGTTTTGATCTTGTAAGTGGGTGGAGATATCGAAGACAAGATGCAACTATCAGTAGAAAACTTCCATCTAAATTAGCTAATCGATTGATTGGAAAAGTTACGGGAGTTAGACTGAATGATTATGGATGCTCTTTAAAGGCTTATAGGAAGGAAGTATTGACCGATATGAGATTGTATGGCGAGTTACATAGATTTTTACCTGTTTTAGCAAATATTGAAGGAGCGAGAATCACGGAGATAAAAGTAAATCATAGGGCTCGCCAATTTGGGTCTAGTAAGTATGGAATTGATCGCACTTTTAGAGTCTTAATGGATTTATTAACTGTATGGTTTATGAATAGATTTTTAACAAGACCTATGTATGTCTTTGGTTTTGGTGGAATTCTTGCAATTATTGGGAGTTTCATAATAAGTTTTTACTTATTAATTATTAAACTATTAGGAGAAGATATAGGTAATAGACCATTACTAATTTTTGCTTTACTTCTTGCAGTGACTGGGGTTCAACTTTTTGGCTTTGGATTGCTTGGAGAGCTTCAGATCCGCACTTATCATGAAAGTCAAAATAGACCAATTTATCGCATCAGAGATACATTTCGAGGAGGACGAGATGATTGAGATTTCTTTTCTAAATCAATAGTCTTTCCTTTATAAGATGAAATAGCAAAAGCTGATGCAATAACAACTCTGCTGTCAGAATCCTTTAATCCTCTCCTTAAAAAGGGGATAGCTTTTTTGTTTTTCCATTGACTTGCAAGTTCAATAGCTAAAAGACGATCATTGGGATTACTAGAAATTAATTTAGTTATTTTTTTCTTTATTTCTATTGAATTAAGGGAAGCTTGGTTTGAAATAGGCTTTGATTGTAATTTTTTTAAGCTCTCAGGTTTTTTGTAATTAATTAATTTCTTCTTTTGGACTAAAGAGGAAATACGAGTGCTATCTGAAAATGAATCCTTTTGGGATTGAGAAAAAACTGATGATTTTGATTGTTTTTTTGAACTCCAAAGGATTACAGCAATAATTAGAGCTAAACCACCGGCAAAAACTTGATTCATGATGAGAAAAATTTACGTAGTGATGAATCTTCTTTAAAGAAGATATACGGATTGAACTTTTATGTCATCAATGGGATGAATTGGTTTGACTAGATGATAATTCTATAAAATAGAAATGGATTTATTGAAATAAGTAATGACTAGTGAACTAGCTTCAAGTTTGCTTCCCTCTATTCTAATTCCATTAGTTGGAATAATGGGTCCAGCGGTTTTCATTGTTTTAATTGGTAGGTACATAACAGCTACTGAGTAATTTCAAAAACTTTATTTTTTTATCAAATCTTTTTAGCCCATGACTGAATCAAAAGAAACACTTATGCAAAAGTGGGCTGTGAA
Source organism: Prochlorococcus marinus XMU1408 (assembly GCF_003208055.1). Taxonomy (NCBI): domain Bacteria; kingdom Bacillati; phylum Cyanobacteriota; class Cyanophyceae; order Synechococcales; family Prochlorococcaceae; genus Prochlorococcus; species Prochlorococcus marinus. Next base: position 372,276 of record NZ_QJUE01000005.1, on the reverse strand, counting down.
AACAGTCTCAGACCCAACTGTTGGTAATCTTCAAACCCCAGTTAATAGTGGTTGGTTTACAAAGATGGTTATTAATAATCTTCCTGTTTATAGAGAGGGTCTATCCCCAAATTTCAGAGGTCTCGAAACAGGAGCAATTTTTGGTTATTTACTTTATGGCCCTTTTTCTATGACAGGACCTCTTAGAAATACGGACTTTGCTTTAACAGCTGGTTTGCTTGGCGGAGTCGGAGCTATTCAAATATTGACCGCTCTTTTTATTCTTTATAATGCTCCTGGTAAGGCACCTAATGTTCAGCCTCCAGATGCAACAGTAGCTAATCCTCCAGCTGATTTATTTACGAGATCAGGATGGAATGATTTTACAAATGGTTTTTGGTTAGGTGGCACTGGAGGTGTTGTTTTTGCCTGGTTGTTAATTGGGACTTTGCATCTAGATACTGTTCTCCCTTTAATTAAGGAATATCATTTACTAGGAGCTTAAATAGTTTTTCTAAATTAAATTAAATAAAGAGCCCCTTTAATTAGGGGCTTTTTATTTAATTTAATTTATATTTAATTAAACTTTTTACCTACTTAAACTTTGCAAAGGATTGGATCTAAACGATAAATCATGAGTTTTAAGTTAATTATTCATTGATTATTTTTTATATTAAGTTGATTCTCTGTTGGTGTTTTGCATTGATATAGAAAAAATATAACCTAAAAAAAACTATTAGTTCCCAAAAAAAGAACGCTGTTTTTAGGCAGCGTTCTTTAGTACTGAAATTTTGTGGAACTTTTAGCCGAATTTACCCGAGGTGGATGCTATAACAAACGCTCCGAAAGTTACGAAATTTCCAACAGTAAAATGTGTTAAACCAACTAATCGAGCTTGAACAATTGATAATGCAACTGGCTTATCTCTCCATCCAACTAAATTAGCTATTGGAGTTCTTTGATGAGCCCAAACAAGAGTTTCAATAAGTTCCTGCCAGTAACCTCTCCAAGATATGAGGAACATAAATCCTGTTGCCCATATTAGATGACCAAATAAGAACATCCAAGCCCATGGAGATAAGGCATTTACACCAAATGGGTTATAACCATTAATTAACTGAGAGCTATTAAGCCATAGATAATCCCTAAACCAGCCCATTAAATAAGTACCAGATTCATTGAATTGAGCTGTATTGCCCATCCAAATTGCTAAATGCTTCCAATGCCAATAGAAAGTAATCCAAGCAATAGTATTTAAAGCCCAGAACATTGCTAAATAAGTAGCGTCCCAAGAAGAACTATCACATGTACCACCTCGGCCAGGGCCATCACATGGGAAAGCAAATCCTAAATCTTTTTTATCTGGAATTAGTTTTGTTCCTCTAGCATCAAGAGCACCTTTTATAAGAATCAAAGCAGTTGTGTGAAGTCCTAATGCTATTGCATGGTGAACTAAGAAATCTGCAGGACCTATAGGTAAGAAATTTGTAAGAGCATCTGGTCTATTAATCATATCCATCCAGTAATGGTTGCCGGGCATAGTGCTAGCAGCTATTGAGGCAGAACTAGATGCATTTGCTAATAATGCATTAAAGCCATACATCATTTTTCCACTCGCAGCCTGCGCAAACTGGGCAAATACTGGTTCTATAAGGATCTGTTTTTCTGGAGTACCAAAGGCTACAACTACGTCATTGTGAACATAAATTCCAAGAGTATGAAATCCTAGAAGCATTGTTACCCAACTCAAGTGGCTGATTAAGGCTTCTTTTGTACTAAGTATTCTTGCTAATACATTATCTTTATTTAGCTCTGGATCGTAATCCCTTACAAAGAAAATTGCTCCATGAGAGAAAGCTCCAACCATCAGGAACATTGCTATGTATTGATGATGGGTATATAGGGCAGATTGAGTTGTGTAATCCCTTGCGATAAATGCATAAGAAGGTAGAGCACCCATGTGCTGGGCTACCAAACTACATGCTACGCCTAGAGAGGCAAGTGCAAGTCCAAGTTGAAAGTGGAGTGAATTGTTAACAGTCTCAAAAATCCCATTGTGCTTAATTCCGAAATAACCTTTATGAGGGTCTTTAGGGTGACTGGTGTTGTGTGCTTCAGTAATTTCTTTAAGACTATGACCAATCCCAAAGTTAGTCCTATACATATGACCAGCAATTATAAATACAACTCCAATAGCCAAATGATGGTGAGCAATATCAGTTAGCCAAAGTGATTCACTTTGAGGGTGAAGACCACCTAAGAATGTAAATATTGCTGTTCCAGCTCCTTGAGATGTACCAAAGACAGCATCAAGTGAATCAGGGTTTTGAGCATATGCTCCCCAGTTTCCAGAGAAAAATGGGGTTAAACCCTCTGGATGAGGCATAACAGTTAACCAGTTATCCCAACCAATATGTATTCCTCTTGATTCAGGAATAGCTACGTGAATTAAATGACCAGTCCAAGCAATGCTGCTGAATCCAAAAAGAACAGCTAAGTGGTGATTTAATTGAGATTCTGCATTCTTAAACCATGCTAATGATGGTCTGTATTTAGGTTGCAGGTGAAGCCACCCAGCAAACAATAACCAACAGACAAGGATGTTTATAAATATTGCACCTTGAAAAAGCTGCTCATTAGTTCTCATACCAATTGTGTACCACCAGTGGTATAAGCCTGAGTAAGCAATATTTACAGGAGAAGTTGCTCCTGCCTGAGTAAGTGCCTCAGTAAGACCTGGTCCAAAATGAGGATCCCAAATTGCATGAGCAATTGGACGAGAATGGGTTGGATCAAGAACCCATTGCTCAAAGTTTCCTTGCCAAGCAATGTGGAAAAGATTTCCCGCCACCCAAAGACCAATTATGGCTAAGTGACCAAAATGTGTGGAGAACAGTTTTTGATATAACTGCTCCTCTGTCATACCGTCATGACTTTCAAAGTCATGAGCGGTAGCTATGCCGTACCAGATTCTCCTGGTTGTAGGGTCTTGAGCAAGACCCTGACTAAAAGATGGAAATTTAGTTGCCATTTTATAAAAAATCAGAGAGGGTCAGCCGAGACCGATTAAGCGAGCGTGGAAGAAGGCCCAAGTTGTAGCTATTCCTCCTAGAAGGAAATGAGCTGCCCCTACTGCACGACCTTGAGTGATAGATAGAGCTCTTGGTTGAATAGTTGGAGCTAACTTAAGTTTATTGTGAGCCCATATGATTGACTCAAATAATTCTTGCCAGTAACCACGGCCACTGAATAGGAACATAAGACTAAACGCCCAAACGAAATGAGCTCCTAAGAACATCAAACCGTACATACTTATGGGTTGACCATAACTTGTAAGAACCTGAGATGACTGAGCCCATAGGAAATCTCGAAGCCATCCGTTAATAGTTATGGAGCTTTGAGCGAAGTTTCCTCCTGTAAGGCCCCATACATCACTTTGCATTTTCCATGAGAAGTGAAATATAACTACTGATAAGCCGTTATACATCCAAAACAAACCAAGGAAAACATGATCCCAAGATGATACCTGACATGTGCCACCTCTTCCGGGGCCATCACATGGGAATCTAAATCCAAGATTAGCTTTATCAGGTATCAATCTGGAGCTTCGTGCGAATAAAACTCCCTTTAAAAGAATTAGTAGGGTTACGTGGATGGTAAAAGCATGTATATGGTGAATCATGAAATCAGCAGTTCCTAGAGGGATAGGAGCGATTCCAATTTTTCCTCCAACTTGACTGACAGAACCATTAAATACTTCACTTACTAAGCCACTTTGAAGGTTTACGTTCGCTCCTGCAAGGGTGGTAGAACCAGCTGCTGAATGATGAATATTTTGAATCCACTGAGCAAAAACTGGCTGAAGCTGTATTCCTGTATCGCTGAACATGTCTTGAGGCCTACCTAAGGCTCTCATTACATCATTATGTATGTAAAGACCAAAGCTATGAAAACCTAAGAACATGCAGGCCCAGTTTAGATGACTGATCAATGCATCTCTTGCTTTCAAAATTCTATCTAGGACGTTATCAATATGAACAGCAGGGTCATAGTCTCTAATCATTGCAATGCCAGCATGAGCTGCTGCACCAACAATGAACAATCCACCTATCCACATATGGTGAGTAAATAGACCAAGGACAGTAGGATAATCAGTCGACAAGTATGGATATGGTGGCATCGCATACATGTGATGGGAAATAATGATGCTTAAGGAGCCAATCATTGCAAGGTTTAAACCAAGTTGAGCATGCCAACTGTTAGCTAAAAACTCGTAAATTCCCTTATGACCATTTGGAGCAGGGAAAAGAATTGGATCTCCAGCATGATTATCAAGTATTTCTTTGAGGCTATGGCCTATTCCAAACATAGTTCTATATAAATGTCCACCAAATACAGCTAATACTCCAAAAGCTAAATGATGATGAGAAATATCTGTCATCCATAAGCTACCTGTAACGGGATTGAGACCACCCTTAAAAGTTAGAAAATCACTAAATGCCCACCAATTAGTTGTAAAGAAGTTTTCAACTGTTCTTCCTGCAAGGCCAGGGAATATTTGACTAGCAATAGCAGGATTGCAAAGCTCATGAGGGAGTGGCATGTCAGCTATTGAAGCTATAGGAATGCCATCAATAATTAGAGGCTTTCCAGCATCCATGGCATCCATAATCGCTGCAGTTGGTGCACCAATGTGAATGCAATGACCAGCCCAAGCAATAGAGCCCAATCCCACTAGACCAGCTATATGGTGATTGAGCATAGATTCAAGATTTCTGAACCAATCAAGCTTGGGTGCAGCTTTGTGATAGTGATATATGCCTCCGTGCAACATAATGGCTGCCATTAGTAATGCACCAATAGCCAGAGCCATTAGCTCAGTTTCATTAGTGATTCCCCAGCCTCTCCACATCTGAAAAATTCCTGATGTGATCTGAATGCCGTGATAATTACCGCCCAAATCAGCATTAAGCATTTCTTGACCAACTATTGGCCAAACAACTTGAGCTCCAGGCTTTACGTGAGTTGGATCTGCCAGCCAGCCAGAATAATTAGAAAAGCGAGCTCCATGGAAAAAAGCTGCGCTCATCCAAATAAAGATGACTGCTAAGTGGCCAAAATGAGCAGAAAATACTTTTCTGCTTGTTTCTTGTAGATCTCCAACATGGGTATCAAAATCATGCGCGTCAGCATGAAGATTCCAAATCCAAGTTGTTGTCTTTGGACCCTTTGCAAGAGTCTTGGACCAAAAACCAGGCTTATCAAGCTTGGAAAAATCTACAGGGATTGCATCAGTTTCGATAGGTTTATCGAGAACTGGTTCTTTTTTTTGTTCTCTTTCTGGTGGGCTAATGGTCATCGAGTGATTCCTTTAGGAATGTGATCGAGGTTTGGGGGGCCTAGTTTTAGGAAAAACTAGGATTAAATCTTCAGGTAAGTAAAACTACTTAAAAGCAGGATTACTTGTTGATAGATTTTAGGAATTCAAGACCTACCTTTGAAGTTACTTGAATACCTATAGTTGGTGTTATGTCATCAGCATAAAGTAGACACTCAGTTACTACGGCAGCATGTAACAAATGTTCTACACTTTTATTCCATAGCCATCTTGGAATCCATAGTTTTTCTTAATTAGAAAAATTAAGGGCTTAAGAGACGGGTTGGAAAAAGTTTAATAGGCTTAGATGAATATAAATATTGTAAATATAGATTCTCAAAAATAATAGTTCTTGTAATGCTTCTTGGCTCTGATTTGAATTTGAGCATAGGTAAAAAATACTATTAAATATGATAATTAGAGTTTTTTGGGATTAAAAAATGTATTGAATGGCGATTCTAAGATTTTTGATTTTTACTAAAGCTTTCTTTAAGGGGTTTCCTAGTATAAATCAAAGTTATGTTTCATCTCTGCTCTGAAAAAAAGTTTAGTTAGAACTCCAAAAAGAATTGCGTTTGGATTTTCATTAAGTTCTTTGCCTTTGCTTGATAGATTACAAGCAAAAAAATATGTTGATCAAATTTTTATATCAGATAGTTCGGCTCTTGCAGAAGAGAAAAAAATTCACGGTATAGAGCAATCTATTCCAATAGATTTTTTAAAAAATCATTGGCATCAAAATAATAAATTAATTTTTATAGGTTCAATTGGAGCCGTGGTAAGGCTTATATCTCCTTTCGTTAGATCCAAAGAAAATGATCCAGCGATACTTGTAATGGATTCACAAGCTAAAAATGTTGTTACTCTTTTGGGAGGTCATAAGCAAGGCGGAGATAGATTTGCTACTGAGTTAGCATCTGCGTTAGACGCAGATCCAATTTTTACATCGGATTCATTTATAAAAAAAAGAATTCCTTTAGATTGCTTTGGTGAAGGATGGGGTTGGAGAAGAGGAGGCGGTAATGTTGACTGGCGTAAGTTAATGATTAGCCAATCTAAAGAGCAAAAAAATATTATTTTTCAATCTAAAGGGTCAAAATTATGGCAGCAATTAACAGCCGCCTCCAATTTTTCTTTTTTAGATAATAATGATCAAATCCCTTCTAAAAATATTGACTTATATATAGGGCAAGAAACAATAAATGGATGTTCATGGCATCCACCATCAATAATTATTGGAATTGGTTGCGAGAGAAATACTGATGAGAAAATGATTCAGCGAGCGATAGAGGAATCTTTTACTAAAAATGGTTTATCACTTCTTTCAATTTCTTGTATTGCAACGATTGACAAAAAAAATAATGAAATTGGATTATTGAATTTATCAAAAAGAAATGAATGGCCTATTTATTTTTTTAGTGCTCATCAGCTTTCAAAAGTTAAGGTTCCCACTCCCTCAAATGTAGTGATGAATGAAATGGGAACTGCCTCAGTTGCAGAGGCAGCAGCACTTTTGAAAGGATCTGAGAGAGGAAGATTAATACAAAAAAAACAAATTTATTATTCCAAAAATGATGAAGTCGGAGCCGTTACGATTGCTTTGGTTGAGGTCAAAATACCTTTTGCTCCGCATAAGGGTGAATTGCATTTAATTGGCAGTGGACCTGGGGAATTAGAAATGCTCACTTCTGACGCTAGAAAAGCTCTAGCAAGATGTGTTGCTTGGGTTGGCTATGCACCTTATTTGAATTATTTAGATTCAATACGCCGTCATGATCAGGTTCGGATTGATTCACAATTAACTTTTGAAAAAGATAGATGCCAGCATGCACTTGATCTTGCAAAAGAAGGAATCAGAGTTGCCCTTGTTTCCTCTGGAGATAGTGGAATTTATGGAATGGCTGGATTAGCTCTTGAACTTTGGCTAGATGAACCGGTTGAATCTAGGCCTTTGTTTCAAGTTCATCCAGGTATTAGCGCTTTTCAAATGGCTGCAGCGAAGCTTGGAGCTCCTTTTATGAATGATTTTTGCTCTATCTCTTTAAGCGATCTATTGACTCCTTGGAATCAAATTGAGTTGAGGCTAAACAGTGCAGCCCAAGGAGACTTTGTTATTGCAATATTTAATCCCAAATCAATAAAACGCAATTGGCAATTAAAAAAGGCTGTTGATTTATTACTAGAATTTCGCAAACCAAGCACACCTGTTGCTATCGCTCGACAGCTTGGGAGGCCTGAAGAAAGTATAGAAATACATACTCTCGAAACTTTGCCATTTGATCAGGTCGATATGCTTACAATTCTTTTAATTGGTAATAGTCAGAGTTTTATCAAAAACAACAAATTTTTAACGCCAAGAGGTTATTTCTCTAATTAATTTTTTTGTTGATTAACACGAACTATAAAATCTAATAATTAGTTGCAAGATCATTTTTGTTATTAAGTTTAGAAGAAGTTAAAAAATTCAAGTCAATCTGAAAAATCTTTCTAAAGTTAGTTTGTTATTAAAAAAGCTTTGCTTAAACCAGACTGGTTACGTGTTAAGGCACCACAACAAGAAAGGATTGGCAATGTTGCTGATCTATTAGTTGATTTAAAACTCAATACAGTTTGCCAGGAGGCAAGTTGTCCAAATATAGGAGAGTGTTTCGCAGGAGGTACTGCTACTTTTTTAATAATGGGACCTGCTTGCACAAGGAAATGTCCTTATTGCGATATCTCATTTGATAATTCAAAAAGGCTTTTAGACCCATCAGAACCTGATCGATTAGGTGAAGCTGTTTATAGGATGGGCTTAACTCATGTGGTAATAACCTCTGTCAATCGTGATGATTTAGAAGATGGAGGTGCAAGTCAATTTTTAAAATGTATTAAGGCTGTTCAAAGTAAATCTCCTTTTACCTCTATTGAAGTTTTAATTCCAGATCTTTGCGGTAATTGGGATGCTTTGAAAGTCATTTTGGATGCGGCTCCAAATGTTCTCAATCACAATATTGAGACAGTTCCAAGGCTATATCCACGAGTCAGACCACAGGGAAAATATGAACGGTCTTTGGAGTTATTAAAAAGAGTGCGTGAAGGTTGGCCAAGAGTGTATACAAAATCTGGCTTAATGGCTGGATTAGGGGAAACAGATGAAGAGATTTTGAACGTTCTATCTGATCTTCATCTAAATAAAGTCGATATAGTAACTATTGGTCAATATTTATCACCTGGACCAAAACATTTACCTGTTAATAGATTTGTATCTCCTTCGCAATTTGATAGTTACCGTATTGAGGGAGAAAATAAATTAGGATTTTTACAGGTCATTAGTTCACCATTAACTAGAAGTAGTTATCACGCTGGGGAAGTTAAAAAATTAATGATGTCTCATCCAAGATGATTTGAAAACCTTGGTTGACTTCCATCAATTGATATCCATTCTTGAAGATCCCAAATAACTAATTCATGTTTAATCATGGGATCATTTTTTATGATTTTTCTTGCTGTTAAATAATCCTTCGCTTCAAAAATTAATAAACCTCCACCGCCTGGTCTTTTTTTTTCATTTATTAAATATCCGCTATGGATATAGTGGCCAGATTTACTAATATTTTTTACCCATTCTTTATGCATCAATAAGAATTTTTTTCTTTCACTATTAGACAATTCTAAGGTTTTCTCTTTAAACTTCTCTGTCTTTATAAATATAGGCATTATTGTCTATATTGTTGCTTTCTCCAGAGCTTCTTTAATCCCTAATTTATTTTTTTCGCTTGGGGGCACTACTATTTTAAATAAATTTTTCCACGAAGACCAATCTGAGAGAATCTTGTTTGCTTTAGGACTTTTAGTTTTCTGATTATATTCAATAATTAGTTCTTTTAAGAATTGTTCTTGGTTAGTTGAAGTCAGATCATGGACCTCAACAATTTCTTTATTCATTCTTAAGTCAAGTTCATTTTTTGTGTCAAGAATAAATGCTATGCCTCCAGTCATTCCTGCTCCAATATTTCTTCCAGTTTTCCCGAGAACAACAACTACTCCTCCAGTCATATATTCGCAACAATGGTCTCCAGCTCCTTCAATAACAGCATGAGCTCCACTATTACGAACACCGAAACGTTCTCCTGCTATTCCAAGGGCAAATAATTTGCCACCGGTTGCTCCATATAAACATGTATTTCCAAGTATTACCTGATTGTTAGATGTGTCATTAATAATTTCGGGAACAATAGTAATGGAACCTCCGTTAATGCCTTTGCCTACATAATCATTAGCTTCTCCTACTAAAGAAATATTCATTCCTTTTAAAATAAATGCACCAAAACTTTGTCCAGCTGAACCTTTAAATATTAAATTTAAATTTCCTTTAAAACCTTTATTTCCATATTTTTTGGCTATAACTCCAGAGATTCGTGCACAAACACTTCTATCTGTATTAACAATTGATATTTCTTTAGTTATGCTCTCATGAGTATTAATTGCATGAGAAATATCTTTATCTTTGATAAGAGAATTCTCAAGAACCTCTCCATTGGTATGAGCTTGTACATCGTGACTCAACCAAGAACGATCTGTCGAGTTTTCTAAAGGTTTGAGAAGGCTAGATAGATCGACCTCTTTTGTTTTTGTTAGGTCTAGCTTTCTAGGAATTAATAAATCAGTTCTTCCAATAAGATCTTCGACTTTTGCTACTCCAACTTGACTCATCAATTGTCTGACTTCCTCAGCTACGAAGATAAAGAAGTTAACAACATGTTCAGGTAATCCTGGGAATCTTTTCCTTAAACCTTCTTGTTGAGTTGCTACACCGACTGGACATTTATTTGTATGGCAAATCCTCGCCATGATGCAACCTTCGGCAATCATCGCGATTGTTCCAAAACCATATTCTTCTGCACCAAGTAAAGCCGCAATCAAGACATCCCAGCCTGTCTTTAAACCTCCATCTGCTCTTAATAAAACCCTTTTGCGAAGACCATTTTCTAATAAAGATCGATGAACTTCAGTTAATCCAAGTTCCCATGGCAAACCAGCATGTTTAATCGAACTCAGTGGCGATGCACCCGTCCCACCATCATGCCCTGAAATTTGTATGACATCAGCATTTGCTTTTGCTACTCCTCCTGCAATTGTGCCAATGCCTATTTCAGCAACTAATTTCACACTGACTTTTGCATTTGGATTTATTTGATGTAGGTCGTGAATAAGTTGGGCAAGATCTTCTATAGAGTAAATATCATGATGAGGTGGAGGAGAAATAAGAGCTACTCCTGGCTTACTATTACGAAGCTTAGCTATGTATTCATCAACCTTTGGCCCCGGTAATTGTCCTCCCTCACCAGGCTTTGCGCCTTGAGCTACTTTGATTTCTAATTGCTTTCCGCTAGTTAAATATTCAGGGGTGACCCCAAATCGGCCAGACGCAATTTGTTTAATTGCAGAACAGGCGGTATCTCCATTTAAAAGTCCTTTGAGATTGGGTAAGGTTTTTGATTGATTATTTTCATCAACATCTTTCAGTACATTGAATCTCGCAGGATCTTCTCCTCCTTCACCACTATTACTTTTGCCTCCAATTCTATTCATTGCTATTGCAAGAACTTCATGGGCTTCCCTTGATAGGGCACCGAGACTCATTCCACCGGTACAAAATCTTTGACAAATACTCTCAACACTTTCTATTTGATCAAGGGGTAAAGGCTGAGCAGCTTTTTTAAAAGTAAGTAGATCTCTGAGGGTTGTAGCTGGACGACTTTCTAGTAGTTGTTGATAAGTTTTGAAGTGGTCATATTCAGGTCCAGCTTTGACTGCTGCATGAAGAATTTTTGACATTTCTGGATTATTTAAATGAAATTCCCCACTATTTCGATATTGAACAAATCCATTAAAATCAAGTTTTTTTTGTCCTAATTCTGGGAATGCTTTTTTATGAAATGAACTTGTTTCGATTGATAATTCGCTAAGAGTTAGCCCAGCTATACGACTTGTCGTTCCCTTGAAAGCTAAATCAATTAAATCTGCACCAATACCTATGGCTTCAAAAATTTGTGCTCCGTGATAACTTGCTAAAACTGAGATTCCTATTTTTGAAAGTATTTTTCTTAATCCATCTTCCATTGCTTTCTTAACATTATCTTGAGCACTCTCTATGGATAAATCAGACAACTTTCCATCGGAAATAAGTTTTTGAGTTTTAGGTAGTTGCCACCAATGACGGGTAGTTTCCCATGTTAACCATGGACAAATTGCACTCGCTCCAAATCCAATCAGACAGGCTATGTGATGCGTACTCCAACATTGAGCTGTATCTATAATTATTGAAGTTTTCAGCCTTAGTCTTTTTCTAAGTAAGTGATGATGAACTGCACCAACAGCAAGAAGAGGAGGAATGTAGGATTTCTCTGGATTAATATTTCTATCTGAGAGAATTAATATTTCTCCACCATTGATAACACTATCTTCTGCCTCTTGACATAGATTTTTAAGACCGTTGTCTAGGTTTAGTTCACCATTATTAATAGGGATTAATGTGGAAATTTCCTTGTAATTAAGCCCAGATTTTGTTATTGATATTAATTCTTGTTCATTAATTATTGGTGATTTAATATGAATTAGTCTTGCTGAGTCTGCTTTAGGACTTAGTGGTGCTTTTCTAACCCCAAGATGCATTTCTAAGCTTGTAACAAGTTTTTCTCTAAGAGGGTCAATTGGAGGATTAGTGACTTGTGCAAACCTTTGTTTGAAATAGTCATAAATAATATGTGATTTATTGGAAAGTATTGCTAGTGGAATATCATCTCCCATGCAATAAGTTGGTTCTTTTGCATTTGCTGCCATGCTATTAATTATGTAATCAAAGTCTTCTGAACTAAATCCAAATGCAATTTGTTGCTGCAGTAACTCTTGCTTATCAAATTTATTAATTACTTCCCAATTTTGGTTGTTAAGATTTATACGATTTGCTTTTAGCCAGTCTAAGTATGGATATCTGTTCGCAGACTCTTCTTTGACATCCCAGTTTCGTAAAATTCTCTTTTTTTCTAAATCTACTGCCAGCATTTGACCGGGACCAAGTCGACCTTTTTCTTTAATTTGATTCTCATCTAATTCAACAACACCTGTTTCAGATCCCATGACAACATATCCGTTTTTAGTGATGCAATAACGAGCAGGCCTAAGTCCATTTCTGTCTAGTGTTGCTCCTATATTTTTTCCATCAGTAAAAACTATTAATGCTGGCCCATCCCATGGCTCCTGAGTTCCTGCAGCATATTCATAAAAAGCAGTTATTTCAGGTTTATTGATTAATTCAGGCTGGTCTCTAAAAGCCTCAGGAATAAGTGTTAACAAGCTATCTGTTATTGGTCGCCCACTTTGAACTAATAGTTCAAGAGTTAAATCTAGATTGGCTGAATCACTAAATAAATTATTGACAATTGGTTTTAGGTCACTAGCAGTGTTTCCCCATGCTGAACTTATATCTGTTTCTGTTGCTGTTGCCCAATTTATATTTCCTAGTAATGTATTTATTTCTCCATTATGACCTAAAAGTCTCATCGGTTGAGCTAATGGCCATTTTGGCAAAGTATTCGTACTAAATCTTCTATGGTATACCGCGTATGAAACTTCAAATCTATCGTCCTTTAGATCTGTATAAAAAGGGGCCAATATTTCAGATCTGACCATCCCCTTATATACAATTGTTTTACTACTTAAAGAGCATATATAGAGCCCTAATTTATCTTCCTTTAATTCTATATTTGCTCGATTTGAAATCCTTTGCCTTAATCTGAAAAGCAAAGCTTCAAGATTAATTTCTTTGTTCTTAATATCAACTATCCATTGAGTAATAAAAGGTTCATTTTCTCTTGCAAGTTTGCCTAAAACTTCATCATCAACAGGAACATCTCTCCATCCTTGGGAGGTTAACCCTAAATACTCAGCCTCCTCCTCACATATTTTTCTAGCTAATTCTCTATTCTTTAGATCTTTAGGCATAAAAATCATACCTATTCCTGATGATTCGGGTTCGCATTGTCTGGCTATTTCCCAAACCTGCTGTAAATATGACCATGGAATTTCGCATAAAATTCCAGCACCATCTCCTGAATCACTATCTCCCCCACATCCTCCTCTGTGCTCCATACAGCTGAGACCACGTAATGCTTGAGACAAGACCCAATGATTTTGCTTGCCCTCGACGCTAGCTATGAAGCCAACCCCACAAGAATCTTTTTCCCCAGAAAAGGCATCTGGATAGGTGCTATCGCAATAAGGCCAATTTGATCTTGAGAGTCGTTGATGCATGTTTTTTAACTTACTATTTTTTCTTTTCTTGCAAAAGTGCTATCGGTAAGTTTTGAAATAGATGGATTAGATTGATTTGATAGTTCCTAGAGTTACATCTTAAACATTTTTGTCGACTATCAAGTTTTTTATTCAATACTTTCTTAAAATATTTGTTTCTTATGCTTAAACCTGAATAAAAATAAAGTATTAATTGAAAAAAATACTAATTTGGGTGCTTGACCAAGTAATCTGGTGAATTGTTGAATCTGGTCAAACCTAGACCAAATATAAAATTAATGCCAACCATTCAACAGTTGATAAGAACAGAGCGAAAGACTCTAAAAACAAAGACAAAATCTCCTGCTTTGCGAGGTTGCCCAGAAAGGAGAGGAGTCTGCACTAGGGTTTACACCTCTACTCCCAAAAAACCTAACTCTGCTCTCAGAAAAGTTGCTCGTGTCAGATTAACTTCTGGATTTGAAGTTACTGCTTATATCGGCGGTATCGGTCACAACCTTCAAGAGCACTCTGTGGTTTTGCTTAGAGGAGGAAGAGTTAAGGATCTGCCAGGAGTGAGATATCACATAGTGAGAGGAACTCTTGATACCGCTGGAGTTAAAGACCGAAAACAGTCAAGATCAAAATATGGAGCTAAATCTCCTAAGGAATAAAAACCAATATTGATTCATTGAATTTCCCCCTTATACAACTCTAATTTCATGTCAAGAAGAAACGCAGCAGAAAAAAGACCTGTTCTCCCTGATCCACAGTTCAATAATCGTTTGGCAAGTATGATGGTCCATCGATTGATGAAGCACGGTAAGAAATCAACAGCTCAAAAAATTCTTTCTGATGCCTTTGGTTTGATCAACGAGCGAACAGGTTCAGACCCGATTGAGTTATTCGAAACAGCAGTGAAAAATGTCACACCTCTTGTTGAAGTTAGAGCTAGAAGGGTAGGAGGCGCTACATACCAAGTTCCAATGGAAGTTCGTCAGGAAAGAGGAATCGCTATGGCCCTTAGATGGTTAGTAAATTTCTCCAGATCAAGAAATGGTAGGAGTATGTCCCATAAGCTCGCAGGGGAGCTTATGGATGCTGCTAATGAAGCTGGAAACGCAGTGAGAAAGAGGGAAGAGACACATAAGATGGCAGAAGCAAATAAAGCTTTTGCTCATTATCGCTATTGATTTTGGTCAAAATTTTCTATTTAAATCATCAAAATATTTCATTTTGAGCATGCTGAGTTGTAGAGTCCAGGCGCATTTTAAAGCCCTTTAGTCGGAGTATTTTCTGTGGCACGCGCCTTTCCTTTGGAACGAGTTAGAAATATCGGAATTGCGGCACATATTGATGCTGGTAAAACAACTTGCACTGAAAGAATTCTTTTCTATTCAGGCGTTGTACACAAAATGGGTGAAGTTCATGATGGTGCTGCAGTTACTGATTGGATGGCTCAAGAGAGAGAAAGAGGAATAACCATTACTGCTGCTGCAATTTCAACCACATGGGACGATCATCGTATAAATATTATTGATACTCCTGGTCACGTTGACTTCACCATTGAAGTTGAACGCTCTATGAGGGTTCTCGATGGAGTTATTGCTGTGTTTTGTGCGGTTGGCGGAGTTCAACCTCAATCTGAAACAGTTTGGCGCCAAGCAGATAGGTATTCCGTTCCAAGAATGGTATTTGTCAATAAAATGGATAGAACCGGGGCGGATTTCCTAAAGGTTCACGGTCAAATTAAAGATAGATTAAAAGCAAACGCGGTTCCTATTCAGTTACCTATTGGAGCTGAAAATGATCTAAAGGGAATTATTGATCTTGTTGAAAACAAAGCATTCATTTATAAAGATGATCTAGGAAAAGATATTGAACAGACAGAAGTCCCTTCAGACATGGTTGATTTAGTTTCTGATTGGCGCTCTCGGTTGATGGAATCAATAGCTGAGACTGATGAGGAATTACTTGATGCGTTTCTAGAAAATGGTGAGTTAACAATTGAACAACTCAAAGGGGGTATTAGGGAAGGAGTTCTTAAACATGGCTTAGTGCCCATGCTATGTGGTTCAGCTTTTAAAAATAAAGGGGTTCAATTATTACTTGATGCTGTAGTTAATTATCTTCCTGCTCCTGTTGATGTTCCTCCTATTCAGGGTTTGCTTCCCAATGGAAAAGAAGCTGTTAGGCCTTCCGATGATAGTGCTCCATTTAGCGCGCTTGCATTCAAGGTAATGGCTGATCCTTATGGCAAATTAACGTTTGTTCGTATGTATTCCGGTGTCCTTGAAAAAGGAAGTTATGTTTTAAACTCAACTAAGGATGCAAAAGAGAGAATATCCAGGTTGATAATTTTGAAAGCTGATGATCGTGAGGAAGTCGATGAATTAAGAGCTGGAGATTTGGGTGCTGTGCTTGGTCTGAAAAATACAACAACGGGGGATACTTTATGTGCTTCTGAAGATGCAATTGTTCTTGAGACTCTATATATCCCTGAACCAGTTATTTCAGTTGCGGTAGAACCCAAGACTAAGAGTGATATGGAAAAGCTAGGGAAAGCGCTAACATCTCTCTCTGAAGAAGATCCAACTTTCAGAGTTAGTACTGACCAAGAGACAAATCAAACTGTGATTGCAGGTATGGGTGAACTTCACTTAGAGATTTTGGTGGATCGTATGTTGAGAGAATTTAAGGTAGAGGCAAATATTGGGGCACCTCAAGTTTCTTATAGAGAAACGATTAGAGCCAGCTCTTCAGGTGAAGGAAAGTTTGCGAGACAAACAGGCGGTAAAGGGCAGTATGGTCATGTTGTTATTGAAGTTGAGCCAGGTGAACCAGGAACTGGTTTTGAGTTTGTCAATAAAATAGTTGGTGGTTCTGTTCCAAAAGAATATATAAAACCTGCGGAATCAGGAATGAAAGAAACATGTGAGTCAGGTGTAATTGCTGGCTATCCTTTAATTGATGTAAAAGTTACATTGGTTGATGGCTCTTATCATGATGTTGACTCATCAGAGATGGCTTTCAAAATTGCTGGATCAATGGCTTTCAAAGATGGAATCAAGAAGTGCAATCCTGTCCTTCTAGAACCTATGATGAAAGTTGAGGTAGAAGTGCCTGAGGACTTCCTAGGCTCTATAATTGGAGATCTGTCCTCTAGACGAGGTCAGGTTGAAGGTCAATCCATCGACGATGGACAATCCAAAGTCCAGGCAAAAGTGCCATTAGCCGAAATGTTTGGCTATGCCACTCAACTCCGATCAATGACTCAAGGTCGGGGTATTTTCTCAATGGAGTTCAGCACCTACGAGGAAGTTCCTCGTAATGTTGCTGAAGCAATTATCTCCAAGAATCAGGGCAATTCCTGATCTCTAAAATTTACTAACCAATCCCCGATTCTTTAAAAAAATGGCTCGCGAGAAGTTTGAGAGGAACAAACCTCACGTCAACATAGGTACTATTGGCCACGTTGACCATGGCAAAACAACACTTACTGCTGCTATCACAAAGGTTTTAGCCAAAAAAGGTCAAGCCGAAGCGCAAGATTACGCTGAAATTGATGGAGCGCCAGAAGAGCGTGAACGCGGTATCACAATCAACACTGCTCACGTTGAATATGAAACTGATGGTAGGCATTACGCGCATGTTGATTGCCCAGGTCACGCTGATTATGTAAAAAACATGATTACAGGTGCTGCTCAGATGGATGGTGCAATTCTTGTAGTGGCCGCCACCGATGGAGCAATGGCACAAACAAAAGAACATATTCTTTTGGCCAAGCAGGTTGGTGTCCCAGCATTAGTCGTTGCACTAAACAAATGCGACATGGTTGATGACGAAGAAATGATAGAACTTGTAGAAATGGAGATACGTGAACTTCTAACAAGTTATGACTTCCCTGGCGATGACATCCCTGTTGTTCAAGTTTCAGGATTAAAAGCTATCGAAGGAGAAGCAGATTGGGAGACAAAAATTGATGAATTGATGACTGCTGTTGATTCTTCCATTCCAGAGCCAGAACGAGAAGTAGATAAGCCTTTCTTAATGGCTGTTGAGGATGTTTTCTCTATTACTGGTCGTGGAACAGTTGCTACTGGACGAATTGAGAGAGGAAAAGTAACAGTGGGAGAAGAGGTTGAAATTGTAGGAATTAGAGATACAAGACTTACAACCGTTACTGGTGTAGAGATGTTTAGAAAGCTGCTTGATGAAGGTATGGCAGGAGATAACGTTGGTCTGTTATTAAGGGGTATCCAGAAAGAAGATATTGAAAGAGGAATGGTTCTTGTTAAAAAGGGATCCATCACTCCTCATACGAAATTTGAGGGTGAGGTGTATGTATTGAAAAAAGAGGAGGGTGGTCGTCATACCCCATTCTTCGCAGGTTATCGTCCTCAGTTTTATATTCGTACTACTGATGTAACTGGTCAAATCACAGCATTCACCTCTGATGATGGCAGTAATGTTGAAATGGTTATGCCTGGTGACAGGATAAAAATGACAGGGGAATTGATAGCCCCTGTTGCTATAGAACAAGGTATGAGATTCGCTATTCGTGAAGGTGGACGCACCATTGGTGCCGGAGTTGTTTCTAAAATTATTGAATAAATGATTTAGAGGATGACTTGTAATCTAATCAGGTCATCCTCTAAATTAAATAAACAAATGAACAACTAGTTCATTTTCAAAAGAACCTTGAAAACCTAATTAGCTTTTGGTAATTCCATTATGTCAACTGCAATTGCACAGCAAAAAATACGCATACGCCTAAAGGCTTTTGATAGAAGAATGCTTGATTTGTCTTGCGATAAAATAATTGAGACTGCAGACACAACAGCTGCTTCAGCAATAGGGCCTATTCCACTTCCTACAAAGAGAAAAATATATTGTGTTCTTCGTTCTCCTCATGTTGATAAAGATTCAAGAGAGCATTTTGAGACAAGAACACATAGAAGAATTATCGATATTTACAGCCCTTCCGCAAAGACTATAGACGCTCTAATGAAGTTGGACCTTCCCAGTGGAGTAGATATAGAAGTTAAGCTCTAGGTCTTTTTCTCTCAAACCAGAGATTGATTATCTAGGATAGGTGAAATTCGCAATACCCATTTGAGCGAACTTTCAGTTAGGGAGCTACCACTTTTCCCATTGCCTGAGGTTGTGCTTTTTCCTCAGGAATACTTGCCGCTGCATATTTTTGAGACTCGTTACAGGGTTATGCTTCAATCTGTTTTGAAATCAGATAGCCGTTTTGGAGTTGTTAGATGGGATCCAATTGCAAAAAAAATGGCAGATGTTGGTTGTTGTGCTGAAATCATTAAGCATCAAACATCACAAGATGGCAGAAGTAATATTGTTACTATTGGTCAGCAAAGATTCCGAATCTTAGAAATTATTAGTGAAACTCCTTTTATAAACGCTTTAGTTAGCTGGGTTGATGACGAACAAATTTCAGATCAAACCAAATTATCGGAACTAAAGGACTCAGTTTCCATTGCGCTAAAGGATGTAGTTTCACTTACCTCAAAACTAACTGAGTCTGAAAAGGCACTTCCTGACTCTTTGCCAGATATTCCAAGAGAATTATCTTTTTGGATAGCTGCTCATCTTGGAGGACCTGTGGCAAGTGAACAGCAAAACTTATTAGAATTAACGAACACATATCACCGCTTGGAAAGAGAATATGAACTTCTTGATCACACTAGAAGACAACTAGCTGCCAGAACTGCTTTAAAAGATACCTTTTCAAATGCTGATCAAGCCAACAATTAAATCATGCAATGGATATTTATTTTTACATTTATTGGGCTTATTCTATTAATTCTAAGTGTTTTTTGGCTTAGAAAAAGTCGTAAATATGAGTCGGTAAATAGTGTTGCATCCTCCTATGATGCCTGGACTAATGATCGTTTATTAGAAAAACTTTGGGGTGAGCATATTCATCTTGGCTTTTATGAAAAACCTCGATTAAAAAAAGATTTTAGGAAAGCTAAGATTGATTTTGTACATGAATTAGTTCATTGGAGTGGTTTGAATAAATTACCCAAAGGTTCAAGGATATTAGATGTAGGATGTGGAATAGGTGGAAGTGCAAGAATATTGTCTAATGATTATGGATTTGATGTTATTGGTATTTCTATAAGCTCAGAACAAATAAAAAGAGCAAATGAATTAACAACTAATAAGGATTATTGTCGTTTTGAGGTGATGAATGCACTTGACTTGAAATTCGAAAAAAGTACCTTTGATGGAGTTTGGAGCGTTGAAGCTGGGCCCCATATTTTTGATAAACAAAAGTTTGCAGATGAGATGCTAAGAGTTTTGCGTCCTGGTGGCGTTCTTGCAATTGCAGATTGGAATCAAAGAGATCCAAGCAAGTATCGGTTTAATTTCTTTGAGAAGTTCATTATGAATCAATTATTGATTCAATGGACTCATCCTGAATTTTCAAGTATTGAGGGATTCAAAAATAACTTATTAAATAGTCCTTATTGTGGAAGTTCAGTAGAGGCAGCAAATTGGACAAAATATACTATTCAATCTTGGAATGAATCTATATATGAAGGGTTTAGAAGACCTATCCCTATTTTGAAATTAGGCCTAAGAACTTTTATAAAAGCATTTAGAGAAATCCCAACCATATTAATGATGAGATGGGCTTTCTCAAGGGGTTTGATGAGGTTTGGAGTATTTAAATCGAGAGGGTAAATTACTCAGCTTCTGAGCTGAAATAGCATCCAAAATTTATTATTTGATTACAAAGATTAGATAACTCTTCAGTAATTTTTTCAAATTCTTTTTTATTAGAGTTATTTAAATCTAGATCTATGAAAAACACGTATTCTCCTAGTTCTCTTTTAGAAGGACGAGATTCAATTCTACTCATATTGAGACCTAGATCTGCTATGCAATTCAGTGCCTCTAGTAATGCTCCTGGAGTATTTGATTTTAGTGAAAAGGCCATACTTGCTTTATTTCCATCTTCTTTAATGTTGTTCTTACTTAGAAGAACAAATCTAGTACAATTCCCTTCAATATCATTAATAGGATAAGCCAGAATATTGAGTTCTTCACTTGCATCTTTTGATCCTATTGCAGCTCTAAATGAGCTGCCTTTGACCATCCTTATTGCTTCTGCAGTTGAATTAGTTGGCAAATGAACTGCATTGGGAATATTGTCGTTTAACCACTGGCTGCATTGAGCTAATGCTTGAGGATGAGAGAGGACCTCTGAAATAGTTGAGATTGATCCGCTACTCATTAATGAATGTTTGATGGGAAGAACCAGTGCTCTATGAATCAATAGATTTTTATGTCTCCATAGAGAATCTAATGTTGAGGTAACTCCCCCTTCAACTGAATTTTCAATTGGAACTACAGCTGCTTCGCAAAGATTATTTGCAAGATTATCTACAACAGACCTTAAGCCTTTGCATGGTATAAATGTTGGAGATGTAAGCTTTTCTAAGGCTGCCAGGGCTTTAGCGGCCTTCTCAGCGTATGTTCCTTTAGGTCCAAGATAGGCCACTCGAATTGACATTAGATAATAAAAAGGGGGTAAATGCCGATAAGATCATGCTGAGCAAGCTTTTGATAATGTCTCTGGCCTTTAAAGCACGACAAAAAATTGATCTAGTTGTTCAAGATAATGCAGAGCAACTACCTGATTATCTCTTACAACAGGAAAGAGTTGTAGGAGCAATGCTTGATTCTAAAAAATTGACTCCTTTAGGGCCAGGTAGTTTTAAGTATGAGGTTACAAGTTTTCAAGTTTTTCAACTTCAAATAAACCCAGTCGTGTCTATAGGTGTAGAAAATACTCATGGCAAAATTAGAATGTTTGTCACTGAAAGTCACTTAGATGGTTTGGGCTTTGTTGATGATTTTGAATTAACTTTAGATGCAATTCTTGAGGCCAAAACGTCAGGTCTTGAAGGTGAAGCGCTTTTAGGTGTAACTGTAAGTCAACCTCCTTTGTTAAAATTGATCCCTCCAAAAATGCTCGAGTCAACTGGACAATCAATATTGAACGGAATTTTGTTAGGAATTAAGGCAAGGGTTGGCAAGCAGTTGATTGTGGATTTTCAAAATTGGTGCAAAGAGAATCAGTAAATTAAAAACTTTAATCTATTTTTAATTTGGAGAGAAAACTTTTTCGGTGGAGTTTAGTCGCTCCTTCTTTGATTAAGTTAGCTCTATGGATTTTAGTTCCATACCCCTTGTTGTTCTCAAGTCCAAAAAGACTAAATTTGCATGCTAAGCGCTTAATTAATTCATCTCTAGCTTCTTTTGCTAAAACACTGGCAGCAGCAATTGATGCAAAATGACTTTCCCCTCTAACTTGAGTTTTTTGCTTTCCTTTCCACAAACGAATCGGTAATTTTCCGTCCACCAGAATTAATTCTGGTGGAGATAAGAATTTTTCTAATGCTCTTAGCATTGCTTTTTCAGTAGCCATTCTAATTCCAACACTGTCAATTTCTCTTGCTGAAGCTTGACCTAAGGACCATGCTATAGAGTTTTCTTTGATTAAAGGCACCAAACGATTTCTTTGTCGGCAATTTAATTTTTTACTATCTCTGAGGCCTTGACTTAATAGTTTTAATTCATTTGCTTTGCTTAATATTACAGCCCCAGCAAAAACTGGGCCAAATAAACAACCTTTACCTACTTCATCAACCCCTGCAATTAGAGAATTGTCCATCTCTTTTTTATGATGAAGCAGAAGATCTTCTTCTTTTGCGTCTTGGATCTTCATCGGCTTCTTTGGCTTCGTTAGAATTAAGTTCATCTATTTCGTTGATTACAATTTTATCAGCACTATTTAAGTCATTTGCTTCTTCATTAAAAGCTAAATTAGTTTCTTCTTTAACATTTTCTATCTCTTCAGAATCTATTGAAGTTTTCTCAATATTATTGTTATTTTGAAGTTCAATAATGGTTTTAGTATTTTTTTCTTTTTCTCCTACTTTCTCTTCGCCAGGTCTGATTATGTGAACTATATAGTTTTCAGATAGTGGCGGCTCATCTAAAATTAAAATAGGGTCTAAACCCATTTTACTATAAACCATTTCTTCATTTTTCTTCATTTTTATATTTATTAAATTCTTTTCTTGTTTGTTGTTAACTTTGTTTATTAAATAATCTTCTCCATTTGTCTGAGTGGAGACAGATGTTAGGTTATCTTTTGATGATTTATGCTCTTCAATAGCTGAGTTCGTTTCGATATCTTTTAATTTATTGATACTTTTCTTTTTGATATTACTATCCTTCAAAGATTCTATTTCGCTTCCTTGAATTGGGTTTGAATTGCTCAGTCTCCCTTCAGATGAGATTGTTTGATTTATATCTTGAATGGTGATATTTGGAGGATTACCTTGCTCTAGATAATTTGGACTGATCTTTCCAAATAATTCATATATATTTTGACCTTGTCTTTTTCTGGTTAATTCAACAAGACCAAGTTCTGTAAGTTGAGCAATTTGTGGACGAGCTGAGTCTCCATTGATAGCTGATATGAAATGTTCTAATAATTGAAGTTGATCCCTTCTTGTATCCATATCTATAAAATCAATGATAATAACCCCACCAATATTTCTTAATTTTAATTGTCTTGCTATTTCGATTGCCGCTTCACAATTAGTCCATAAAACTGTTTCTCTGGAATTTGCGGAACGTGTAAATGAGCCTGAGTTGACATCTATAACTGTCAATGCTTCTGTTGGTTCTATTATTATATAGCCACCAGAAGGCAAATCTACTCTTGGCTTTAATGCATTATTAATAGCAGTAATAACTCTATATTTCTCTAGTATGTTTTGCGAATCACAATGCAATTCTATAATTAACTCTTTGCTATCTTTCCCAAGAAAGTTATTAACACGACCAACTGCTTCGGGATTATCTACAACTATATGATTAACATTTTGACCTATATGATCTCTGAGAATTCTATGAATAAAATCTTCATCTCTATTTAATAGAATTGGGGGCGTACAATTTTCAGATGCTTGTTGAATAAGTTCCCATTGTTTTAGAAGATTTTCAAGATCATCTATTAAAAATTCTTCAGAAATATCTTCTGCTTCTGTCCTTATTAAAAGCCCAGTACTTGGAGGCTTAACTAGTACCCCTAAAGCTCTAAGTCTATTTCTTTCACTTTCTGTACTGATTCTTCGAGAAATATTTACACCTTGCCCATAAGGTTGCAGTACCAGGTATCTACCTGGGAGAGCTAAGTTGCCAGTCAAGCGTGGCCCTTTGTTTCCAGTAGGCTCTTTCATTACTTGAACTAAAACTTTTTGTCTTGGTTCGAGCAACTCTGTGATTCCTGCAGTAGCTTTTTTTAATCTGAGTGGACCAAGATCATTTAAATGAATAAAACCATTCTTTTCACTTTCACCGATATTTACAAAAGCTGCATCTATTCCAGGAAGAACATTCTCAACTGTTCCTAAGAATACATCTCCAATTTGGTAGCTACCTTGAGCCACGATTAATTCATCTATTCTTTCATCAGTGAGCAGAGCGGCAATTCGCAAATGCTCAGCAATGACAATTTGCTGGGGCATATATGATGTTGAGCTTTTTAAGCTGTTAAAAAACTGATTAGCAGAAAAACTGCAATTAGAATGGTTTGAATTTTCTTAACGCCAAACAAACTTGAAGAGATTTTTAATTACTTTTTGTAATGGGAATTAAATATAATCCGGATTAAATTGCCGGAGTTTCCAGAGTTTTAATCTAGTTGTCCCTTCAAGAATAACTGACGTTAATTTAGAACATTGAGGGCTGAAACCCATTTGCTTAGTTCTAAAATCATCCTAACACAAGATCTTTTACTTGATTATTTTGAGTCCGAAGGTGTTTAAGGGAAATTAGTTCTTATTATCGAATCGTCTATTTTTCAAGAATTCAAGGTGTTTAAGGGATTATCCTTAATAAAATCTAGGTGATTTTCAAGTGGTTCAAGTTAATGCTGATTACCTGAAATTAAAAGCAGGTTATCTTTTTCCCGAGATTTCTAGAAGAATTAAGGACTTTACTTCAAAGAATCCAGATACTGATTTAATCCGGTTAGGGATTGGTGATGTAACTGAACCTCTACCTCTGGCTTGTCGTGAAGCTATGAAAGCTGCTATTGAAGAGATGGGAACAGAAGAAGGCTTTAGAGGGTATGGCCCTGAGCAAGGCTATCACTGGCTTAGAGAGAGTATCTCTAAAAATGATTATTTATCCCGTGGCTGTGAGATTTCAGCAGATGAAATATTTGTTTCAGATGGCTCAAAATGCGACAGCAGTAATATTTTAGATATTCTCGGTAAGGATAATAAAATAGCTGTAACTGATCCTGTTTATCCAGTATATGTTGATTCAAATGTGATGACGGGTAGAACAGGAGAGGTTAACGAATCAGGGGAATATCACGGTTTAAGTTATATCCCAATTAATTCAGAGAATGGTTTCGAGGCTGAAATACCAAAAGAAAAATTTGATTTAATTTATCTTTGTTTTCCTAATAACCCAACTGGAGCAGTAGCGACTAGAGAAAAATTATCTTCTTGGGTCGAATATGCAAAACAAAATAATTCTTTGATTCTTTTTGATGCTGCTTATGAGGCTTTCATTAAAGATGATTCAATTCCTCATTCGATTTATGAAATTGACGGAGCCAAAGATTGTGCAATTGAGTTTCGCTCTTTTTCAAAAAATGCTGGTTTTACTGGAACAAGATGTGCTTTTACAGTTATTCCGAAGTCTTTAAAAGGTAAAGCGAACTCAGAAGAAGTCGACCTTTGGTCTTTATGGAATCGTCGTCAAAGTACTAAATTTAATGGCGTAAGTTATATAGTTCAGAGAGGGGCTGAGGCTGTTTACTCCAAAGAAGGTCAAGTACAGATTAAAAAATTGGTAAGTTTTTATATGGAAAATGCTGAAATTATTAAAAAAAATCTTACCTCTGCAGGATTTGAAGTTTTTGGGGCTGTTAATGCTCCCTATGCTTGGATCAAAACACCCAAAAATATTACTTCTTGGGGCTTTTTTGATTTCTTGCTTGAAAAAGCAAATGTTGTTGGTACACCAGGAAGTGGTTTTGGCGCTGCTGGAGAAGGTTATTTTAGATTGTCAGCATTCAATAGTAGGGAAAATGTTGAAAAAGCCATGCAAAGGATCTTAGGGGCGTGATGCATATTCTCGTGGTAAATTCTCTTTTAAAAAATGCTATTAGTCTTGGCAGTTTAATTATGGTTGATTCGGCAAATCAAACTGATGGAGAGACTGCTGTTATTGATCGAGAAGTTCAGCGAGTAAGAAAAGTATCTCCTAAATACAAGGTACTACTTCATAATGATCCAGTAAATACAATGGATTATGTAGTTGAAACTTTAAGACAAGTAGTGCCACAATTAAGTGAACAGGATGCTTTGAATATTATGCTAGAAACACATAACAATGGTATTGGGCTTGTTATTGTATGTGATTTAGAACCTGCTGAATTTTATTCTGAATCTTTAAAGGCAAAAGGCCTAACAAGTACAATAGAATTAGAAAGCTGAAATCTTTAATTCTCATATTTTGGAATAGATGGTTGAGTCAAAGAAGGCAGTGGATTCCTACATTCTCTTTGTTTTTATTTTTATACCCTGCTGGATGGTTTATTAGTCGTATTTTGTATCTTTTTAATCGTGATATTAGTTCAAACAATTTAAGTATAATAGGAACCATAATAACATTTTTCATGTTTTTGTTTGTTCTACCTGGTTGGGGAAGGACAAGATGGAAAACTAATCATACTTGGTTGTCTTTAGGATTGGATTTTAGGAATAAGTTGCGATCTCTAAAAATATTTTGTAGTGGATTCATTTTTTCATTCTTCCTATTATTAACTTTTTGTCTATTTATTTTTTTGTGCGGATGGATTGATGGGTTTGACAATATAAAACTTGGTGAACTATTAAATGCGATATTATTAATAGTAGGTATTGTTTTTGCTGAAGAGATAGTTTTTCGAGGCTGGCTATTACAAGAGATGGTTCTTTTGTTTGGTTTGAGAAGAGGAATTTTTGTTCAATCTGCAATTTTTAGTCTTGCTCACTATAGGTCTGACATTGGTTTTTTAGCTTTAATTCCTTTTTTAACCGGTCTTTTTCTTTTTGGATTAGTTCTTAATTTAAGACGAGCTATTGATCAAGGATCTTTATGGGGTTGTGTTGGTTTGCATGGGGGATTGGTTGGAACTTGGTATCTTTTGGATTCAGGAATGGTTATTTTTTCTAATGAAACCCCATATTATTTACTTGGACCAAGTAAATATATGGTGAATCCAATTGCAAGTGTTTTTGGGATAATAATTTTGTTAACAACAATATTTTTTCAACGAAGACTTTTTGCAAGTACTGGACGATTTTTAACCTCGACGGTTAATGCTTCATTTAAAGATGAAACTCCATAATCTCTTTCTAATAAATCCATAACGGTTCTACCGAAATCATTTGGATTTATATCAAATGCTTCTAAACAAATCCTTCCAAATTCTTTGCCCATTGGCTCAGGATTCCACAAGAGTTTTCTAGCAGTCCAAGGCATCAAACTCATAGGGTTATATCCTGGCTTTAAAAGACCATTTTTCAGTCCATATTCCTCTAGTAATGTATGAGGTTGAAGTCCTATGAAAAATATAGAAGGCTCGACAATGTCAGCTCCAAAAATATTTTCTAGTTCTCTGTGGTAAGCAACTGTTTGTCTTATTGTCTCTGGACGCTCATCTATAACATTGAAAGAATAATTTACTGACACGTGGTCTTTAAAACCAGCTTTTGCAAGAAGTTCGCAATTTTTTAAAACGGTTTTTAAGTTGTATCCCATTCTCATTTTTCTTACAAGCTCTTGGGAGCCAGAAGTTATTCCTATTTCGAAATAGCTCATACCTGTTAGAACCATTAATTCAGCTAACTCTTCATCTAAATTGTCAGCCCGTATATATGCAGCCCAATGAATATCGTGCAAACCTTCATTGTAAATAGCTCGAAGGATGTCTTTAGCATTTTGAATATGTCCTCTGGAAGGTATGAATTGGGCATCAGTGAACCAAAAGCCACGAACTCCTAGGTTATATAATTGTTTGATTTCTTTTATAACTTCACTTACTGGATTAATTCTGACTTTTTTACCTTCAATGACAGTATAAATGCAATAACAACAGTTATGAGGACAACCTCTCTTGGTTTGTACTCCAATATAGAAGTCACCACCTTCTAAATACCATTTAAACTCAGGCCAAATAGATTCAATATAACTATAGTTGCACGCAGTTTTAGTTATATTATTCGGTTTTTCATGAATGAGTTTTTCTCTAGGTGTATCTCCAACTATGAAACATCTTTCTTCGATGATTGAGTCACCTCTTATTAATTTCTCTATTAATAACTCTCCTTCGCCTAAGGAGATAATGGTACCTTTTGGTAGAGATTTTTTAAGTTGATTATAAAAAACACTAACAGCACCACCTCCAACTATTGCAGTAGCATTTGGCTTGAATTTCTTTGCATATTTTAATCCCTTTTTGATTAATCTCTGGTTCCTCCATATTTCACCATAATGACTCTTCATAAGTTGAAAACCACCCAACGCACCTCGAATCTTTTTTAGAGGATTTTGAGCATAAAAAACTTCAAATGAATTTTGTAATGGATTACCACCTCTTCCATCTACAGGTGCATAAATTTGTATATCTCTCCATGAAAAAACTATTAAAGTAGGATTGAACTTTTTAATGCTATTTATTAATATTCTTTCTACATCAAGTATGGGTAATGATGCTAAATCTAAAATTAATTGTTGAATTTCTGGAAAACATTTATGTATATGATCAGCTAAATAAATTGGTCCAATTGGAAAAATTGGATTACAAGGCAGCCTGACATACAAGACCTTAACCTCTGATTTAGGTCCAAGATTCTTCAATTCAGAAGTTAAATTTGTTGTCATCAGGACATCTAGAAATACCAATAATGATCATTCAGAGATAAACACTAACAATTTGTTGCCCTTTTTGATTGAAAATCGGGGTATTAGTTAAAAGTAAAAAATTATAGTGCTTTAAAAATTTAGTCAAATCATTGATCAGGACATAATTTTTTATTCTTTCTGCAAACTTTAAAATAATGATTTAATTGAAATGCAAAGATTTTTTATATTTTTTAGGTTGTCAACTAGCAATTGATTTAAAAATTCAAAAAGTAGTCCACACTAAGAAGATCAGATTTACTGCTTGGATTATGAATCCTACGATGACTTTGTTCATATACTTGCTCAGTGGTGCTGCTTTAGGAAGTTTAATGCTACTCAGTGGCATTCCTGCTGCGCCTCTTCTTGGATCGATTTTGGCCGCAGGATGCTTGAGCATAAGTGGTCAGTTTGAACCTGCGCAATGGCCTATTGGTACCAAAACGTTACTTGGAATTGGAGTAGGAACCGTAATAGGTACAGGTATTAATCGAGATACTCTCTCAGAGTTGCAAACCCTTTGGAAGCCAGCAGTTTTAATTACTATTACTCTTATCCTGACAGGACTATTTGTTGGCTTTATTGTAGTCCGATTGTTTGGCATCGATCCCTTGATAGCTTTACTAGGTTCTGCACCTGGAGGAACTCTCGGCATGAGTTTGGTGGGAGCTGAGCTCGGGGTTGGTGCTGCAGTTGCAGCAATTCATGCATTTAGATTAATAGCAGTGTTATTAATTACTCCAGCTGTCGTTAAATATTTAGCACCGATCGTTGGAATAAATGTTAATTAGAAATTTATGTAGTCTAAATAAAGTTTATTTTCAATAAACTCTTCTTATTTTATAAGATTTTCCAAACTGATTTTTTCGGTATCTCAGGCGCTTTATATTTATCTAAAGGCTCTGTAGTGCAGATCCGCCACTCTGGAACTCGACATTGGACGTAAGATGGACTTTGGATTAAAACACCTGGATTTTCGTCTTTTTTATATGTGAATCCTCCTTTCCAAGCTCCTCCTTCTTTAAGTGAACCTTTAAACCAGACCCAACAGTTTTCTCTTTCCATTAAAAGAAATCAAAATAGATATAAATAACTTTGTTTTTTCATATTTTGATTACCTTCTTCTGCTTCTGCGTCTCTGTTGCAGTTTACGCTTATATTTTTCTACAGGAGTTTCATGATGACGAAGGCGCTTTAATTCACCAAAGATGCCAGCTTTGGAAACCTGACGTTTAAAACGGCGAAGCGCTGATTCAATGCCTTCGTTTTCTCCAACAGTTACTTGAGTCAAAAAGATTAAAAATTCTATTATTTAATTTTACAGGACGATAAAGCAAATTTTTGTTTTGACCTATTATGGGAGAAAAAGATCTAGAATCTTTATTGAATTATCCAAATAGCTTTCTTCAAGATTTGGCTTTCTAGCCAAATAATTGAGGTTTTCACCTTTTCGGACCATTCATTATTACTTTATCGGTCCGTGAATCAATGACTATTTACATCGGGAATCTTTCTTTTGATGCCGAGATTGAAGATATTGTTGGAGTATTTAGCAGCTATGGAGAAGTAACTAATTGTAAGCTCCCATTAGAAAGGGAAACAGGTAGAAAAAGAGGCTTCGCTTTTGTTGACATGGGTGATGAAGCTCAAGAACAAAAGGCAATTGATGATCTTCAAGATGTTGAATGGATGGGTAGAGCCATAAGGGTTACAAAAGCTAGACCTAAAAATAATTAAATAATTATTTTTTGATTTGCTAACCTTTTTCAGAGAAACTTCTGATCATAGTTTTTGAAAACTTAATTAACTTTAGATTTCAGTCTATTAGCTCTTAAAGCATTTTCTGAAAATAATGCTCTAATGATTAGAAGTTAAGAGCAATGCCTTTTTTAATGGTTTACTCAACAATCCCTTTTTCAACAATCACATTTGGTGGATTTAATCCTTTGGCTGCTATTGCAGGTTTAGTGATCTTTTTTCAGATTTCCCAAATTTACTATTATGGATTACCAGAGAATGAACCTTCAGTTGAGCTTTCTGAATCTGGTTCTTATAGATACCTTCAAAAACAATTTATTGGTGTTCAAATAGTCACTGCTCTTATTGCTGCTTCAGTTATGCTTGCAGGTCCTGACAAAATATTTTTCCCTTTTAAATATTTTTAAATATCAAATAGTTAAAATTGATTTTAGGTTTAGTAAGGCAGCTAATTTAGCTGCCTTTTTACGTATAGAAGTTGAAATTCAACTCCCAAACAATAACTAATTTAAATAGTTAATCTCATTGAATATTTTTGTTGGTTTTGGAATCATCATTTTGTTCATGGTGGACGTCAGACTATAAATTAAAAATATTTAATAGTTTATATTGATCACTTATTATGGAATTCAATCAAGATAAAACTGAAAATTCCAAAGATATAGTGAATAAAAGTGGAAAGGTTTTTATTAGTGAAAATATTGAAAGTCTTAGATACTTGTATCCTAATGGACATCGTTTGACTCATCAAATGAGATGGTTTAAAGGTAGTACTGACAGAGGCTCAAATTTGGATATCGCAGTATAAAAAGATATTGAATATCTACTCTAATTTATTAAAAATAAATGAAAAAAACTAAAAGAAATAAAACAAGTTCTCCTGATCCATACGAGGGTATGGTTAGTTTAGAGAAACTTGATGCTTATGAAAGTTTACTTAAATCTAATGTGCTTAATAAGCAAGATAGTAAATCTATTGAATAATTAATATTCTTTGATAGCTAACAAAAAGAAATGAGTTATTCAATTTGTCATTAAAAAGCCTCCCATTTATAAGGAGGCTTTTTTAAATAGGATTTGAATTTGGGTCTTAGAAGCTAAAATAAGTTTCAGCAACTACCCCAGTGTCATCATCACCAGTACTTGTGTCTTCTACAGTGAAGAATCCAGCTGTAACGGATACATAGTCATTTAGTCCGTAGCTGTAAGAAACTTCGAATCCGGTTGAATCTTCAGAGTCACTGCCATCAATATCAGTTGAATTGTAAGCAGCACTTAATGTTCCAGGTCCAACTTCGTAGTCAACACCAACGAACAAATCAGTTGCATCAGCACCAGTCTCTGGATCAGTTGTGTCATAAGCAACACTGATTGTTGCGGGGATTGACTCAGGGCTGTAGTAGATACCTCCACCGAATGTGTCATATCCAGCTGTACCAGCTTCACCATCGTTGGTCGCGATTACAAGACCACCTCCAAACCCGTCGCCGTCATAGCCAAGAGTGAAAGTTGAAACATCATCACCATCGTCTGCACCAATTCCTACTGTTGAATCAGATCCACCAACAGAAACGAAGCTAACAGAAGCAACTACACCGTTGTCGTTAGAGTATGCAACACCAATTCCAGGACCAGTTTCATTACCAGCCAAAGAGTAAGGCATGCTGCCTAATCTGAAAGCATCTGAGTAAGCAGAAGTTGTTGCTGCAACTACATCATCCTGATCAACTAAAGGACCAGCAGTTACTTCAAGATCTCCAACAGGGAATGCATAAAACAAAGAATGCAATGTAATCGCACCAGTACCACCGACTGAGCTATCCATGCTTGCGAGTGGTCCACTAGCATTACCAGTCTCCATGCCCATATAAAGCATGTCTTCACCAGTAAAACTTGAAGTTACATCAAGGCCATATGCATATTGCATATAAAGCTCTTCTTCTGTATCAGTTGTTCCACCGTCGGCAACAGAACCAATAGTAAAAACAGCACCACCAGAAAGAGATGTAGATGATGAAAATGCAGTATCTGCATTAGCTGCAACTGGAGCCATTAGGCCCAATGCAGCAGGAGCTACCAGCAAACGCTGAAAAAGCTTCATTGTGTCCTCACACAAATTAAGATCAACTTATATTTGCAATAACAAATCTAATTTGATGTAGGTATGAATACATAATCTTCAATTATTTTGTAGTTTCTTATACATTATCAAATATTTTTCTTTAGTTTAAATTTAAAATTACAAAAATTCGTTCCTATTACTTTAAAAATTATTGGAATGAAGTTTAAAAATGAATCTGAAATTATTTATTATTTGATACTTCTTGATAGATTATTAATTTTTTTAGAAAATTAGATTTACTTAATTTGCTTGTTTACTCATTATCTATTGAATGTGCTTCTGGACCTAAAGCTGAGCTAAGCCATTCTGATACGAGCGATGAAACACTCGATAATTTATTAAGGAAAATTCTTTCTTTTAATGTGACTACTTGATTATTTTCTATTCGATTAAGTATGTTTTTAACTCGAATTCTTGTTGTAGTTGAGATCATAAAATTTTTTACTTTTTATAACTAATCAAATTTAAATTAGTCGTTCAATTTGGACGATTTTATAAAATATTTATACTTCAAGATTTTCCTTTCGTATAAAAAATTACAAATATTTTTTTATATCTTTGTTTTAATTTCAACAAATATTTATAAGTTATGGTCGATTTCTCTTATCGAAATATCACTTCAAGCATGGTTATATTGAAATGTATTGGACCAGATAGTTTCTTTCTAGAGAGAGCGATCTTTCCACAAGAAGTTTTTTCCTCTATGGCACCAGAAGGCTCACAGTTAGAGATTTGGGGTATAGAGTCCTATGGGCCAAATTTAGAACAACGTCTTAGAGTATCTTCTTCTAAGAAAGAAGATACAGTTGCAGCATAGGTTTTTTGATGATTTCTAATCAATATTTAAAGTAATAGATATCTTTGAGCAAGCGGTAGTGATTCTGCGGGTGCACAAGTTAAAAGCTCTTCATTTGCAAAAACTTCATATGTTTGAGGGTCCACTTCTATCTTGGGTTTAGCGTCATTGAGCTTCATTGATTGTTTTGATATCGTTCTTGTGTTCTTAACCGCAGCACAAGATCGTTCTAATTGAAGTTGTTTGGGAATGCCAGCGTCTATTGCAGACTCGCTTAAGAAGGTTATGCATGTAGGATTTATTGCTTTTCCAAATGAAGAGAACATTGGTCGACCATGTACTGGTTGAGGAGTAGGGATTGAGGCGTTTGCATCTCCCATTTGAGCCCATGCTATAGATCCTCCTTTAACGACTAAGTCAGGTTTGATTCCAAAAAAACCTGGCTTCCAAAGTACTAAATCTGCCAGTTTCCCAACTTCTATCGAACCCACATGACTATTTATTCCATGAGCGATGGCCGGATTAATTGTTACCTTTGAGATGTACCTTTTAATACGATGATTATCATTTCGCTCGTTATCCTCTGGTAATGGTCCTCTTTGAACTTTCATTTTGTGAGCAGTTTGAAAAGTTCGACTAATAACTTCTCCAACTCTTCCCATGGCCTGAGAATCACTAGCAATAATAGAAAAGGCTCCTAAATCGTGGAGTATGTCCTCAGCAGCAATAGTTTCACGACGTATTCTTGATTCGGCGAATGCAACATCTTCAGGTATTTTGGGATCCAAATGATGGCAAACCATCAACATGTCTAGATGCTCTTCTAATGTATTTAGAGTGAAAGGTCTGGTTGGATTTGTGCTGCTAGGAATAACATTAGATTCTCCACAAATTTTGATAATGTCTGGAGCATGACCACCTCCAGCTCCTTCGGTATGGAAGGTATGAATTGTTCTTCCTTTTATTGCTCGAATTGTATCTTCAACAAAACCAGCTTCATTTAGAGTATCTGTGTGAATGCAAACTTGTACATCTAAATTATCTGCGACAGTAAGGCAAGAATCTATGCAAGCTGGTGTGGTTCCCCAGTCCTCATGAAGTTTTAATCCACAAGCACCTGCTCTAACTTGTTCTTCTAATGCTTCTTTATTAGTAACATTGCCTTTTCCAAAGAATCCCAAATTAACAGGAAATCCTTCTGCTGATTGCAGCATTCTTGATATGTGGAATGCTCCTGGAGTACAGGTTGTTGCATTAGTGCCTGTTGCTGGACCTGTCCCTCCTCCAAGCATTGTAGTAACACCACTAGCTAAAGCAGTCTCTATTTGCTGTGGACAAATAAAATGAATATGACTATCAATACCTCCTGCAGTAATAATATTTCCCTCTCCTGCGATTGCTTCTGTACTCGCTCCTATAAAAATATTTACGCCTTCTTGTGTATCAGGATTTCCCGCTTTCCCAATACCAGAGATTCTTCCATTTTTAATACCAATATCAGCTTTAACAATACCCCACCAATCTAGAATCAGTGCATTGGTGATAACGGTATCTACTACTCCATTGTCTCTACTTAGTTGTGATTGACCCATGCCATCACGAATAACTTTACCTCCACCAAATTTAACTTCGTCTCCATAATGAGTATGGTCTTTTTCAACTTCGAGAATCAAGTCAGTATCTGCAAGTCGAATGCGATCCCCTTTAGTGGGACCATAAGTCTCTGCATAAGCTTGGCGTGAAATTTTGAAAGGCATTTTACTTTTTAAGTGAGGCGTTTATGAGCCCGTTGAATCCAAAAATTTTACGGTCCCCTGAGTATGGAACAAGATTGACTTCTCTTTGATCACCTGGCTCAAATCTAATAGCAGTACCAGCAGGTATGTCTAATCTTTTACCAAGAGAACTTTGACGATCAAAAATTAGACCTTGATTTGATTCAAAAAAATGATAATGAGAGCCTATTTGAATTGGTCGGTCAGACACATTAGAGACTTTTATAGTTGTGATTTCTCTTCCTTTATTCAGTTCTATAAAACCTTCTTCAGGAATAAGTTCTCCAGGAATCAAATAAGACATAATTGTATTTAGTTAATTGGATTATGAAGTGTTACCAGCTTCGTTCCATCTGGAAAAACAGCTTCTATTTGAACTTCATGGATAAGTTCAGGGACACCTTCCATGACTTGTTCTTTTGTTAACCAAGTGGTTCCCTCGTTCATTAAGGTTGAGACACTTTTTCCATCCCTAGCACCTTCAAGCACTTGAAAGCTAAGCCAAGCTACAGATTCAGGATGATTTAATTTTAAACCTCTATTTAATCTTCGCTCTGCCAATAGAGCAGCAGTAACTACAAGTAATTTGTCTTTTTCTTGAGGACTTAAGTACATTTTTTAATAATTAGAACTTCATTTTACTAGCAAAAAAATGCTTAAAAGTTCACGATGGACATTTTTTATCTCTTGATGGATTTTCTTGCATTGGCCAAATCCTCATGTATTCAGGCATGCTTAATTTTCTTAAAATTCTAGTAAGACTCCAAATTCTATAAAACCAAAATCGAGCTGATTGTGTTGATGACCCTGTGTATCTTGCTGAGATACCATTTTCTAGAAGACTACAAGTCATGAATCCCTCAAGTCCAGATCTTTGTTGTCGGCATTTGACTAGTAAATCAGATAGATCTTTTTGGTTTATTCCTTTAGGAGTTATCCAAGTTAAAGATCCAAATACTGGTTGCTCATTTAACCCATGCATCGATTTTAGAGCTTCTCCAGATAGTTCTAAACGATCACTAAATTCATAATGTTTTCCTTTGGTATTTTTCCTAAAGATTTCTAAAGATGATCTCCATACTCCATTACCAAGTTGCTCTTCTGCAGCAGTTCTTCCTAGGCGAACCAAATCAACACATAAAAAGCTTGATGAGGGGTCAACACTAACAGTCATAGTTTGTTCAAACAGCCCTCCTTGATAAATAATTAATTCTTGAGGAATCCACTCAAAGTCAGAATTTTTTTCAATCTGAAATAAACATTTTTGACTCGCCCAGCTCCCTTGTGGATTTAATTTTGACCTACCTCTACTTCCATAAACTTTTTGAGCTGCTACAGAAGAACATATAGCACTGCTATCTTCTTCAGCATTTATATTTATTGTGAGTTGATCTCCTCCAACTATTCCACCAGCACTATGGAGAATTGGTATTTCACATCTTCCATCTTTTTTATCATTAAATACTTTCATTAATTTCAATGGAGCAGTGCATTTCGCCTGATGCATTGTTTTGAGACTATCGATCTCCTTATGACTTGACTTCTTGAAAAGTCTTAGATCACAAGTTCCATGCCATTGAGATTTCATTGAATAATTTTATCGATTTTGCTCATTTAGTATTGAGAAAATAATAAATGTCTTATCTGGTAGATATAAGCTTTAAAATTTAGATCTACAAAGAATTGAAGCTTGTTACACGAATCAATCTATCTCACTGAGAGAATTAGTGCTCGAGGTATAGAACATTGTCTTGTACTTCCTTTGTCTGCAAAAGAGAGGACTCAGCTTCGTGGAAAGCGATCAACTTTAGATGGGATTGATGTTATTTTAAATTTGCCTAGAGGAGGAGGTAGGTTGATACCTGGAGAGGTATTGAAAAGTGAAAATTCACAGGTTTTTGTGAGCATCGAGGCTGCTCAAGAAGATGTAATAAGAATTAGCTCAGAAAATAGATTGCAATTGTTAAAAGCTGCTTATCATTTAGGTAATAGACATGTTGAGATTGAGTTGCATGATAAAGAGTTATATTTACTCAATGATGTAGTTATGAAAAAGATGTTAGAGAGACAAGGTTTTGTAATAGAACGTTTTAAAAGACCTTTTTCTCCTGAGATTGGAGCTTATGAGTAGAGGTTGGATTAACTCCATTTATGAAACTTGAATTTTTACAATTAATAAGTCCATCATTACCAGTTGGAGCTTTTAGTTACTCAGAGGGATTGGAGTGGCTTGTTCAAAATAAAAAAGTATATGACGAGATCAGTCTTTTCAATTGGATTGAAAGTGAACTGTCTAGGGGGCAAATAACAATTGAGGCAAGCTCAATTGCACACATCATGGAAGATTTAGTTGATTGGAGGGATAAGAAAGATGATAAATATAAGTCCCTTATTGAAGAGTGGAATTCTTGGCTTATTTCGCTAAGAGATTCTCCAGAGCTTAGATCTCAACAAACACAAATGGGTGAATCTCTTTTACAGCTTCTTATTGATCTTGATTACCCTCTTCCTAATAATGAAAAGAAATTTATATGGCCGATAGCATGGGCTTGGGCTGGAGTCTGCTGGGATATACCTCAAATTGATTTAGTGGAGGGGTTTTTATATAGTTGGGTTGCTAATCAATTAAGTGCAGCGTTGAGACTATTGTCATTAGGGCCAACAAAAGCTCAACAGCTTCAAAAGAAATCTCTAAAACTTATTAAGTCTCAAGCAAGTTACTTATTGAAAAAGAATCCCAAAGAAATTTGGGTTGGCGATGTCGGCGCTATCATGGCTCAACAGTCGCATGTAGAACTTTATTCAAGATTATTCAGAAGCTAATGGAAAGTAAATTAAGGGTTGGAATAGCCGGTCCAGTTGGATCTGGTAAAACGGCTATTATTCAGAGACTATGTGAAAATCTTAAAGATAAATTAGAGATCGCCGTAGTAACAAATGATATATATACGCAAGAAGATGCAAAATTTTTGACTAATTCAAAAGCTTTAGCGCCAGAACGTATTAAAGGAGTTGAAACTGGAGGATGCCCACATACAGCAATAAGAGAAGATTGTTCTATAAATCGCATTGCTGTTGAAGAGCTAGAACAGAAATTTGAAAATCTAGATTTAGTTTTTGTTGAAAGTGGTGGTGATAATCTTGCTGCAAGCTTTAGTCCTGAGTTAGTAGATTTATGTATTTATATAATTGATGTTGCAGCTGGAGATAAGATTCCAAGGAAAGGAGGACCTGGGATAACACGCTCAGATTTATTAGTGATCAATAAGATTGATCTTGCTGAAATGGTAGGTGCAAGTTTGAAAGTGATGGAGAGAGACACCTTGTTGATGAGGCGAGATCTTCCATGGTGCTTTACAAATACCAAGACAGGAGAGGGACTTAATATCATCGAAGCTTTTTTGTGTAATCAAATACAAAACTTTTGAAGAAGTGTAATTGACGATACCAAAAATTATTTCCGTTCACTGAAATAGTAAAAAAGGTCACATTAGCTACAAAAAGTTGGGTGTTCAGTTGGATACCTTTCGATGACCCCAAGGTGGGCAACCAACTAATTTAGTTAGTAATTCATGAAGCTTTCAAAGCGTATTTTTGCAGGTTTAGCTACTGCCTCATTGGCCGTAACTGTAACTGCTTGTGGTGGATCAGATTCCTCTGGCAACTTTGATGACACCGTAACTGTTGGAATTCTCCATTCTCTATCAGGGACAATGGCAATCTCCGAATCAACTCTTGTTGATACAGAGAAAATGGCTATTGAGGAGATCAATGCAGCTGGTGGTGTAACTGTCGATGGTAAAAGCTATAAAATTGAGTACATCGTTGAAGATGGTGCCTCTGACTGGCCTACTTTTGCTGAGAAGTCTAAGAAGTTAATTGATCAGGATGGAGTACCAGTCGTTTTTGGTGGCTGGACATCTGCAAGTCGTAAGGCAATGCTTCCGGTTTATGAATCTAAAGATGCATTCCTTTACTACCCAATTCAATATGAAGCTCAAGAGTGCTCAAATAATATTTTCTACACCGGAGCGACTCCTAATCAGCAATCCGAGCCTGCTACAGATTTCATGTACAAGCGCTCGCCAGCTGCTGGAGGAGATTTCTTCTTAGTTGGTTCTGATTATGTTTTCCCAAGAACTTCTAATACAATTACTAAAGCTCAAGTTAAGCAACTTGGCGGAAAAGTTGTTGGCGAAGATTACCTTCCTTTGGGTAACACAGAGGTAGCACCTATTATTTCCAAGATAAAAGTTGCTCTTCCTAATGGAGGAATAATTATTAACACATTGAATGGTGACCAAAACGTTGCTTTCTTCAAGCAAATCCAGGACGCAGGCATTACTCCTTCTAATGGTTACTACGTAATGAACTACTCCATTGCGGAAGAAGAGATTAGTACTATTGGACCTGAGTTCCTTGAGGGCCATTATGGTGCTTGGAACTACATGATGTCTATTGATACACCAGCTTCTAAGAAATTTGCTAAGAGCTTTAAGAAGAGATGGGGTAACGATCGTGTTGTCGCTGATCCTCAAGAATCTGCTTATAACATGGTTTATCTATGGAAGCAGGCAGTAGAAGACGCTGGCACATTTGATGACAATGCTGTTAGAGAAGCTTTGGTTGGTCAGACATTCGATGCTCCGCAAGGACCAGTAGAAGTGATGCCTAATCATCATCTATCTCAAACAGTGAGAATCGGTGAAATTAACTCAGAAGGTGGATTTACAATTCTCGAAGAAACAGGAGTAGTCGAACCACAAGCATGGAACCAAAAACATCCAAGTTCTAAAGGTTATGCTTGTGATTGGACTGATCCTAAGAAAGGTGAAAAATACAGATTATGATTCATTTTTGACTTATAAATAGAATCTAGTAAGGGGCCTGCGGGCTCCTTATTTCTTTAAAAATATCAACCAAGTTAGTGCAACTTATTCTTGAAAGCCTCTTTAATGGCGTTGCTATTGGCTCAGTTTTGCTTGTCGCAGCACTGGGACTGGCAATTGTCTTTGGATTAATGGGTGTCATCAATCTGGCTCATGGTGAACTGATGATGCTTGGAGCTTATTCAACATACATAACCCAATTAATTTTCAAACAAGTTTCTTTTTTAAAACCTTTTTATGATTCATATGTAATTGTTGCTATTGGGATTGCTTTTTTAGTTAGTGGAACAGTTGGCATTCTTTTAGAACGAACAGTAATTAGACGTCTCTATGGAAGTCCGCTCGAAACTCTTCTAGCGACATGGGGAGTTAGCCTCATACTTCAACAATTTGTCAGAAGTGTTCCCCTAGCCTATGGAAGTGGACTGGTAATAGCACTTTTCTTTGGCTTGTTTGCACCATTATTTATTTCGGATGACTTACTTCAGGGTGCAAAAGGTAAATTAATAAGGGCCTCAACTTGGGGATTCTCAGCATTATTAGGTGTCGCAACAGGAGGGATTCTATCGTCTTTAGTAAGTAAACTTAGTCGCGCTAGCGCAAGAAATGTTGATGTTACAGCTCCTTCTTGGATGAGAGGGGGAATTGATTTTGTTGGTATTACGTTCCCTAAAACTCGTCTTTTAATAATCCTTATTACCTTAATATCTGTTTTAGTAGTGATTTTCTTTCTTGATAAAACAGCGTGGGGAATGAGAATTCGAGCGGTAACTCAAAATAGACCTATGAGTGATTGTCTAGGTATATCAACAGAAACAGTAGATATTATTACTTTTGGAATTGGTTCTGGTTTGGCTGGTGTCGCAGGAGTGGCGGTTTCACTCCTTGGCTCAGTGGGGCCAAATGTTGGTGGGAATTATATTGTGGGATGTTTTATGGTTGTCGTTCTTGGGGGAGTAGGAAATTTATTAGGAACAATGCTTGCTTCTTTCTCTATTGGAATAATGACAGACTTGATAGGAGCAGGAAGACTACTTACCATTTGGCCTGAGATGCCATCGCCTCTTTATTCAACAATCGATTTTTTCGCGACAACAAGCATGGCTAGAGTAATGATATTTGCTCTAATAGTCATATTCCTTCAATTTAGACCAACTGGGATGTTCCCCCAAAAAGGAAGAATGGTGGAGTCTTGATTTATGAATATTTTTTCTACAAAAAAAAGTTGGATTAACTTAACTATTTGGGTGGTAATTATTGCCTTAATTATTGCTACACCCTCATTTCTTCCTGTTTTTAGATTAAATCTCTTAGGTAGATATCTATCTCTTGCAATAGTTGCGCTTGGAGTTGATTTGATTTGGGGATTTACTGGCATGTTGAGCTTAGGTCAAGGAATCTTTTTTGCTTTAGGAGGATATTGTGCCGCGATGTTCCTCCAATTGAATAGTTCAGGAGAATTTCCAAATGGTATACCAGAGTTTTTTGGATTATATGGAGTCGAAAAACTTCCATTTTTCTGGGAACCTTTTAAAAGTTCAATTTTTACTCTTATTTCCATTTGGTTGCTTCCCGCAATAATCGCTGGTCTTCTTGGTTATTTAGTTTTTAGAAATAGAATAAAAGGTGTTTATTTTTCAATTCTTACACAAGCAGCTCTTTTGGTTTTTTTCAATTTTTTTAATGGACAACAGAAATTGATTAATGGAACAAATGGTTTAAAAACAGATGTGACTCAACTTTTTGGACAAATGGTAGGTTCAGAAATTATGCAAAGATGGTTCTTTTGGATATCGGCGATTTTCGTAATACTTGCATGGTTTTTTGCTAGGTGGATTGTTCGAGATAGATTCGGAAATATCCTCATTGGAATAAGAGATGATGAACCAAGAGTTCGTTTTACTGGATATAACCCAGTAATTTTTAAAACAATAATCTTCTCAATAGCAGGTGGATTAGCTGGCATCTCAGGAGCTTTGTATACAGTTCAATCTGGAATAGTTTCACCTCAGTTTATGACTGTTCCTTTCTCTATAGAAATGGTTATTTGGGTTGCCGTGGGGGGCAGAGGAACTTTGCTAGGAGCAATCCTTGGTGCAGTGTTTATTAATTATGCAAAAAGTTTAGTTAGTGAAGCATTGCCAGCCAGCTGGATGTTTATTCAGGGTGGATTGTTTATTCTTGTTGTAACTGCTCTACCAGAAGGAGTTTTAGGATGGATTAAAAAAGGTGGTCTAAGGAAATTACTTTTCTTAATTGGTATTAATAAAAAACTGGAGACTTATCCAAGTCTTGAAATTAATGAACAAGGTGAGGTTAAGTCATGACATCTCCATTACTAGAGCTGAAAAAAATTTCAGTTAGTTTTGAAGGATTTCTTGCTCTAAGAGATCTTGATCTGGTTTTAAATAAAGGTGATCTCAGAGCAGTTATTGGGCCTAATGGTGCAGGTAAAACAACATTTTTAGATGTAATCACTGGAAAAGTATTGCCGACGCAAGGTGATGTAATTTTTAAAGAAAAATCTTTGATTGGTCAAAAAGAGTTTCGTATAGCGCGTAAGGGGATTGGTAGGAAATTTCAAAGTCCAAGGGTTTTTGAAAATTTATCAGTACAAGAAAATCTGGCTCTAGCAGTTAGTAGAAATAAAACACCTTTATCATTGTTATTGACTCGTTTAAAGGTTAAGAATTTAGAGGAAATTCAACGCTTAATGAGTATTGTCAACCTTCAAACCAAAGCAAATATTAGGGCAGGAGCCCTCTCTCACGGTCAAAAACAATGGCTTGAGATAGCGATGCTGGTTGGACAGGATCCTGATCTTTTACTTGTTGATGAACCTGTAGCTGGCTTGACTGATGAAGAAACAGATTTAACAGCTGATCTTCTTAAATCTTTAGCAGGCGATCATACTGTTTTAGTCATTGATCATGATATGGAGTTTATTCGTAGACTTGATTGTCCTGTTAGTGTTTTACATCAAGGACATGTATTGAAAGAGGGATCTATGAGCGAAATACAAAAAGATCCTCTAGTGATAGAGGTTTATTTAGGAAAGTCTGAGGAGGAAGAAGAATGACTATGCTTCAGGTGAAAGGGTTGAACACCTACTATGGAGAGAGTCATATCCTTCGAGATGTTGATATGAATATCAATCAAGGTGAGATGATTTGTCTTATAGGTCGAAATGGTGTAGGTAAAACAACTCTCCTAAAATCTTTAATTGGTTTATTAACTCCACGGCGTGGAGAGATTATTTTTAATGGAGATTTTGTAAATAGAAAGCCTCCTCATCAAAGAGCTAGGTCTGGAATGGCTTATGTCCCTCAAGGACGA
Organism: Prochlorococcus marinus XMU1408; assembly: GCF_003208055.1. Classification (NCBI taxonomy): domain Bacteria; kingdom Bacillati; phylum Cyanobacteriota; class Cyanophyceae; order Synechococcales; family Prochlorococcaceae; genus Prochlorococcus; species Prochlorococcus marinus. The sequence continues at coordinate 328,958 of NZ_QJUE01000005.1, read as the reverse complement.
GAAATAATACCTTATTTAACCGTAGAGGAAAATCTTCAACTTGGATTGGAAGCTTTACCAGGAGGCTTGTCAAAGCATAATAAGATTGATGAACTTGTATATGAACTTTTTCCAGTTTTAAAACAGTTTCTAGCTCGTAAAGGAGGAGATTTAAGTGGAGGGCAACAGCAACAACTTGCAATCGCGCGAGCATTACTTGGAAAACCGAAGTTACTTCTACTTGATGAACCAACTGAAGGTATACAACCTAATATCGTTCAAGATATTGAGTCAGCAGTTAAAAGGATAATTCGGGAAACTGGTATTGGAGTTCTATTGGTAGAGCAACATCTGCATTTTGTTAGACAAGCAGATCGTTATTATGCAATGCAACGTGGTGGGATAGTAGCTAATGGTCCAACTAGTGATTTAAGTAAAGCAGTAGTAGAAAAGTTTCTTAGTGTTTAAGTCTATTTTTTTTGCGTAAAAGAAGTTTCTCTTTCTATTTTGTCTTGACAAGTAGAGCACAGAATATGACCTTTCTTTTTCCAAAAAGTTTTTGTTGACCTTTCGATATTTTGTCCACAGCCAAGACATTTGAAGATTGGACTCATCTATTGCTTAATCATTAAATATATAATCTTTGGTTAAATGATTTTTAGTCTGTTGTGATAGATACAATAACTTTTAGGATTAAAAACTTTTATTTTTATAAATGTTACTAATAATACTAATTGCTTTTTGTTAATAATAAAAAGAATTCTTTGATACTTGCTTGATATTTTTAGTCTGTTATAAATAATTTGTATTATTTAAATATATGTCTTTTGAGAGACTAAGTAGGACTGAGATATTGCATGGGAGAATAGCTATGTCAGCTTTATTATTTGTCTTCGTCTTAGGATTAGCATCAAAAATAAATATTTTTTAGAAATATTTTTTATGATAAATTTATTTAAATTAGAATTTAAAATTAGTTAAGCTACCTTCAAAAATAATGAATCTTTTATTCTTTTAATTTTTCCATCTTTCCATAACCAAATAATAGGATCTATAGATTTTGCTTTTTTTAGATCAGGTCTTTTTTCAATGCTTATTGGATCAAATTCGGTGGAAGGTTCAAATCGTTCATCTCTAATTGCCTGGTTGATAACGATACTTCCATCTTTTCCAGATATTGATCTGTGAAATGTGCCTATTGGAATTTGTAGTGCACCCATAAATCTGTGGAGATAGATTATGTGATGAGGTTCGTCCCAAGCAGGATTTAGAAGTGTGAAAGTTCTGTCTCCCTCCAGCACCAGATTATTGTCTATTTGATGATGGTGAACATAATATTGCTCAAAGCCATTTAGATCAGGTGGTGAGGTTGCTCCGCCTCTATGAATAACAACATCACTGCCATTTGAGTTTTTAACACTGGCATCTAAAAATGTTACCTCAGGAGTCTCTCGAAATATATTAACGGGTATAAAATTGAGTTCCATCGAAAACTGTATTTGTTTGAGAGATTACTGGAATAAATATTTGTGATTGTATTAATTCATTCATTTTTTTGGAATTATCTTCTTTTTTAGTGGGATAAAAGGTAGTCAAATATACTGCTAATTGTCAGATATATATTGTTTGATTTGGCTAACAAAGCAATTAATGATACATAAGATTGAATGAAATAACTATAAATTAAATCAATTAAATATGATTCAATTATGACTAAATCAAATTTTAAAGAAAAAAAAGTAATGGTTGATGCAATGATTAAAATGTTTAAAGTTATTCCTGCGACGGCGATAACTTTTTCTAACATAAAAAAAAATTAAACTCATAACTTACGATATATTTTTGCGATATTTTGCTAGCGGATTGTTTTTATTCTCTCATGGCCTTCTGGTTTTAGATCATTTGGGAGTAGGTGCAGCTCTCCATGGACTTGGAGAGATATTTTTTGCTCCTTGGGCTATAAAGCAGAGGGCTTGGGACTTGGTTTTTATAGCTTTTTTATTTGGTGCTTTTGATCTTTGGGGCACTTTGAAGCTAGGGTTTAATTAATATTTTTAAAATATAAATTATTGTTTATTTTAGAAAATGGGGAGGGAGGTCAAAACCCTTCCCAGTAGTGGAGACCTCCCTACAGAAAACTTTGGAACGGGTTTTCTGATACAACTGTTATAAGTAATTAACCTAAAAAAGTTAAGACTTAATTGATACCAAAATAAAAATCAATCAATTTTTTAAATAATTTAAAAAATTATTTAATTAAAGCTTGATTAGGCAGGTTTTTTTTACGTTTAATTTTTTTTAACTCGTGCATTCCTTCTATTTGTTTGTAAACAGATTGAAGTTGATCGCAAATATGCTCGGTATTGTCTATTTTGTACAATCTAAGTAGCATTTTTTCTATTTGTTCTTTGCACTCCATGAAAACATGGCAATCAATTGTTCCAGGCTCATATTGCATGTTAAAGTTTTTAAAAAATAATCTTTACATCCTTGATTAACCTAAATCTGTAATTATTGATTCATTCTAGGAATAAAGATTGGACATACATTTCGTTAATGATTAAAAATAAGTTTATAAATAAAAGTTATATTTAATCGCTAAACATAAATCTCATTTTAAAATATTATTTTGATTTATATTTAGACTTAGCAAGAATAAAGATTTTTGATGCTAAAAAGTTGTTAGCCCATTTCGGCTCTCATAGCTTCATGAATTCTCTTGCTCATTGTCTCGTGACCGCAATACTTCAAGTGAACTGCTTGAGAATTAGGTGAAGATTTGGCCTGACTGTATTTAAGCCCTCTGTAAGTTAGTTCAGCCATTGAAAAAAATGAATTTGTTCAAGTCCCCGTTCCATGGCTTGAATCTAACTGCGACTCATGTTGAGCTGAACGTGGTTTGATAATACACAATACATCCTCAATCTGTTGAAGCTTCTTCAAAAATTATTATCAATTTAGATATGAATTCTTGGTTTTTTTAAAGTAAAAATTGAAATTTGACTGAGTTTTCTTGATGAGAGAATTTTTGAAATCAATTTATTTACTAACTAGCAAGTCTAGAAATGTATGAATCTTGAGAGCCAGCATTTATCCATCCCGTTGCAATTGTTTTTGGCTGAGTTTTGTTGACTCTGCCTCTATGAATATGTGTGAGTCCTGCAGGGAAGATAATCAGTTTTCCTCGTTCAGCTGATTCATGATATTTCTGCCAGTGAAATTCTGTACCTCCTGAATCAACATCATTGCAATACAGAATCCAGGCTAAAACTCTATGAACTGGTTCGGTTGCTTCTTCGCTAATAGTCCAGTCACAGTGCCATTTCTTAAACCCTTCCCCAGGAGCATAACGCTGTAAGTTAAAAATGGGATTAACAAAGAGAGATTTTTCTGGAGCGCATTCGCTAAAAAGTGGTCGCTCTTGAAGGTATTTTTGAAGGCCAGCATTGACTCCTCTTATTATAACTTCAGACAAAGCAAATGATTCTGGATCAGTTCGATCTATTGCTACAAGGCTGATATCAGTAGAAATTTTTGCAGGCTCTGAATCATTATTTGCCCCACTATTGAAGGCGATTCCATTGCGATGCAAGTCTGTGCGACGATCGAAAAATGACATCACACCATCTGCAACAGATTCAAAACCTTTATTTCTATAACTAGCTATTAAATTCATAGAATGTTTTTAAGGATTTTTGATCTCTGGATACTTTAAATCGCATGAAAGTACAATTTCAATGAAAATCCTATATTGACTATTGCTCTCTCAATGTTGGCTAGTGTCTATTGTTAATTTAGATGAAGTTGTCTAATTAAAAGGTTGTAAATTAAGCTATAGCCTTGTCTTTTAGAGATCTTAAATACCTCTTTCTTTGACCGCTACCTTCTACTTCAAAATGCCAAGTTTGTTTTTTTTTGTCGGCTTTTTTTAAGTTAACGCAAGGATTGCTAGTGCTTAACTTCTTCTTAATCGGTGTATTCATTGGACTATTAAAGCACATTCTCTAATTCTTTATGGTTCGGTCGTTACTTTTTCTTCTCGTGAATAGCTAAAAAAAAAGAGGCTCACTTGAACCCCTCCTGGAAATTTAAAATAATTTTGATTTTAACTAAGCAATGCCTCGGTTTTTATACGGGTCATCTCTAAAAGGCTGTGCCTCAATATTTGGAGGTGAGTTATCTTTATAAGGATGAAATAGAGCATTGCCCATTGAAATGAGTAATTCTTGAAGCCAGAGAATTGTTTTTTTCATTGAGTCCTCTAGTAGGATATAACCATATATAAGTTATGTGGAATATTTATACATCAGTAAAAACTCCTCTTATTGAATTTTCATTTTCTAGTCAATAGCAATCGAGTATTTATTGGGAGTAAGAGATTCAACTTTATTTGAATTATTGAGGTGTTGTTTTGCTCCGAACCTTAAATTCCCAAACCGTAATTCCTCCATTTGCATTTATTGCAGCCAAGGCACTGTCATCAGGATGCCAAGCGATTTGGCTTACAAGGTTACCTACAAATGCACCACCAACTGGATCACCCTGACCATCTTTTTGGAGAAACCAAGAAAAAACCGAACCATCTCTTGCACCAGAAGCTAGAAGCATTCCGCTATGTGAGAAAGCAAGGCAAGAAATTGGTTCCGTATGAAGCATTAGCTCGCCTGGCACAGTGCCCTCAGGACCATTGCCTTGAAAACTCCAAACTGTTACTCGATCACTACCCCCGGTAGCTAGAACTGTACCAGTTTGATCAAAAGCTAGGTGGCTTGGTTTGCCTGGATATCCTGTCATCTCTGAATCTTCATCAGTTGAACGACGCCAGAAATGAACAGAATTATCCTGACTGCCGCATGCCACTATGTCTCCATCTGGACTAAGCACCATAGATACCAGTGAACCTCTCCATTCCAACTTTTGATTGACGTTGTCGCTAACGACATCAAAAAAAGTGACTTGGCCATAGCATGCTGTTGCTAACTCATTTGAATTAGACCAAGCAATCGCGCTGACAGTACTGGGATGTTCCTCTGATTTCCAGTGCTCTTGACCTTTTTCATCAAAAACATAAACATACTTAGTAAAAACTACTGCTAAGAATTTTCCGTCTTGGGACCACTTGATGTGCTCAACCCATCCTTTCCCAAGTTCTAAATTTTTAGTTGATTTCCCTTCTTGACTTTCCCATATATACACATTTCCATCCTGGCCAGCAGTCGCAAAAGTATTTCCATCTGGATGAATAGACATTGCTAGTAAGCCACCTTTATGTGTGTCTTTTACTTGCCAAATGAGCTTTCCAGATTTCCCCTCAAAAGCGTAAAGCCCACCAGCGACATCACCCACTAAAAAAGTTTTACCTTCTAGTGCCCAGCCGCAGACAATCGCATAGTCGTCAACTTGAGTAGACCAACCTTCATGAAGCATTCCCTTGGGACTAAATGCTTCTATACCAGACATTTGTCAAACTCCCTAATCATTTCTGCTTCATCAAGATTTCTACCGATAAAGACGAGTTGGTTACGGCGAGGTTCATTGCCCCACTCTTTATCAGGTTGGGCGGTGAAGAGCATATGTACTCCTTGAAAAACTATTCGCCGTGACTCTCCCTCATAGCTAATGAATCCTTTCGTGCGGAATATATCCACCCCTTTTTCTGAGAGGAGCCTGCTTAACCACCTATTTAGTTTCTCTGGATCTACATCTCCTACTCGCTCGATAGCAATAGAGCCCACTTCGTCATCATGTTCGTGCTCTGCTACCCAAACTCGTTCAGCTGCTGGAGAAATCTCTGAAAAATTTTGATCACTATTGTTATCTTCAGTAGTTGAGTTTTTTACTTTAGTTATTTTTAAACTGAATTCCTCTGCTGTATGTTGAGTGAATAGACCTATATTCCTTGCCTTGTCAACGTCTATAGGGAAAGACTTAGTACCTGAAGACTGAAGTTGAAGGCTCACATGCTTCCCCACGGGGACTATGTTGCCTGGCTCCAAAGGTTGTTCTGGTTCAGCATATAGTCTTACGCATGATTCAGCACCTGAGTTGAGAGATGTCTCATCCTTGCCTTGGTCTAATAACAGGACAAGAGACATGGTAGGGTCTGGTCCTTCTTCGAGAGTAAGTTCATAGCGACCTTCTTCAAGTGTAAACACGCCGGTCCACTCAAATGGATATTCTGGTTCCAGAAAAGTTGGACGACGCTGAAGTACTTGATCTAGATCAAAAGCACTTAGATTTAGAACAGTATCAATTGAGACGTCTGCTTGCTTACTGCGTATCACACGAGCCATACGATTCATATCGCGTAGCCTTGACTCTAAATTGTCGAGTGATTCATCTGAAACTAGATCAGTTTTATTTAGAACAAGGACGTCAGCGAAAGCAACTTGCTCCGAACTTTCATCACTTCGACCAAGTTGTTGTTCTATATGGGCTGCGTCTACAAGTGTGACTATACCATCGAGTGAAAACTCATCACGGATTTCATCGTCCATGAAGAATGTCTGAGCTACAGGACCAGGATCAGCAAGGCCAGTAGTTTCAACTAATACATAGTCAAATTTGTCTCGCCTCTTCATGAGGTTTCCTAGTACACGAATTAAATCTCCACGTACTGTGCAGCAGATGCAACCATTAGACATCTCGAAGACCTCTTCATCAGCATTGATTACTAATCCTTGATCAATACCAACTTCACCATATTCATTTTCAATAACAGCTATTTTTTTACCGTGTTCTTCGCTTAGAATTCGATTAAGTAGAGTCGTTTTGCCAGATCCTAGAAAACCAGTCAGTATAGTCACCGGTACTTTTTGCTTGGTGCTCATTTTCTTTAATTAGCGATTTGAACAACGTGAGTTCTCAAGAGAGATGTCAGTTAGCCAATTCTCTTGGATGCCTAATAATTCTAGTGACTTTGATTCAAAGTCATCAAGCTCGGAATAATTATAAGGAACTTTTACTCTTAATGTATGTTTCCCATTCTCTTTTTTGAGCGAATGATTTGAAAATTGAAGTTCTTTTAAATTGTCATCGAAATCAGTTGATATAGTAAGTTTTAGGATCTTAAGTTGGTCCCATGGTGTTTTATCCATGAAACCTGCCTGGTCTTCCCAATGCTGTTTGTAAGCTTTATATCCTTTGGTTGAAAACATTTAGTCTCAATAATGTCTATCTTTGATCAAAGTAGACATTATTGAGACTTTTTACATTAAGGGTTAGTTAAGGAATTCCATTCATTCTCGAGTTTCTCACCCTCTTTTTCATCACATTCTCCACCAAGCGAATCAACAATTGTACATGTGTTGTGTACTGCTACTGAAACAGTATTTCCTTCTAGCATTAGTCCATCAACAAAGATTTGATTTCTTGCGATAGGGGTGGAAGTTTGTCTGCTCAAGTTTTTCAATAGCTTGGAAGGAGGCTTTTGCTCTGCGAATAATACGTTCACGTTTTCTTCTTTGAGCTCAGCTATTACCGTTGAAATAGTCTCTGGTCTAAGGCTGGAAGAATCACCAAGGAAATCTAATAGACTCAAAGTCTTCAAGCCAAATGCATCTCCGTAATATTCCATCGCTTTGTGCTTAGAAACGATTGTCCTTCGATCAGTAGGAATTGTGGCAACTTGTTTTTGAGTCCATAAGTCGAGATCTTCCAAAATAGAATTAAAGGTTTGAGTTCTTTCTTTTAAAACTTTTTTTGTTTCTCTGTCAAAGAAGGAAATTTTCTTATTGATATTTTTAGAAATGACATTTCCCATCTTGATAATGTTATGAGGGTCATGCCAGATATGAGGATCTAGCCCACCATGGTCATGGTGGTGATGATGATCGCCTTCATCTGGGACTTGAGCAATCGGTTCAACATCGTCGCCTGAAATATCCTTAAAGAAATGTTCGTCGGCTTCAAATTCAAAAGGCATATGCTCAGTAAAGAATGCATATTTACCACCTTTTTTGATTTCTACAGTAAATGTTGTGGTGTCTTTCTTCTCATTAAATGAAAGAAAATATGCTTTTTCCTGCGCAACAAGTTTGTCATTATTGCGTTTGGTTTCTGAATTATTAGATCCTAATAATTTTTTAGCAAGCTCTTCTGATGCTTCAATATCACCAGAGTTGAGAATAACCATTTTCATTGCAGGATCAGCATAGTCTCCATCGACTTTGGCAAAAGACCATTTGTATGTTCCTGCTGAAAGATCAAAAACACCAGCCCATTCAAAAGCTCCTTCTCCATGGTTATCGCCATGATCATCATGATCATCATGATCATCATGTTTAGCAGCTGAATGATCATCGTGTTCATCATCCTTAGCAGCGGAATGATCATCGTGATCGTCATGATGATCGTCTATTTCTATTGCACTTACGCCGACAACAACAGTTAAAGGATTATCTAACCATTTTTTGATTGCAGGGGTCATCTCTGAACCAAGAGTAAATACTTGGTTTGCACTTTTCAGCGTTTGGGCCTGTCTTGGAGTGATTTTGACATCATGAACATCTTGTTTTCTGTCAATTAAGCAGGTTACAGGTGTTGAAGGTGGTGCGATCGCAGAAACGACATCGCATACTAATGGCTCTACGGCAACAATTGGTTTTGAATTTGCCTGTGCACTCAGATTAATTCCCGAGAATAAAAATGCTCCAGCAAGAAAAGAGCTATTAAGGACTGTTTTATTGAATATTGATTTGCTTTTGCTGGGTTGATTGAACAATTTCGGCATTTAATCAAAGATTAGCATATCTAAAAACGATAATCATTTTCATTCGAGGTTGGCAAGTATATTATGTTTCTTGTCAGCAAATCCTCTAATTGATGTCTAGTTTGATTGCTGAAAATGTGACATATTCCTATTCCAGCAAAATCAAACCTGCTTTAAGTAAGGTTTCTCTTAAGCTTGAGCCAGGTACTTTGACTGCTCTTGTTGGTCCAAATGGCGCTGGTAAGTCAACATTATTAAACTTGCTGCAAGGGAGTAGCACTCCTGATCAAGGAGAAATTACTGTTGACGGAAAACTATTGAGAAATAATCGATCTCAAGTGGCTTTAATGCCTCAGAGGGGAAAGCTGAATTGGAATTTTCCAATTACTGTTGAAGGATTAGTCTCTTTAGGCCGAGTAAATCATTCCAAATCGACTTGTTGTGAATTAGAAGCTGCCCTTCAACGTGTTGGAATATCTCATTTAGCAAAAAGGAGACTTGATGCTTTGTCTGGCGGACAGCAACAAAGAGCATTACTTGCAAAAACATTAATGAATCCAGCCAAAATTTTTCTTCTTGATGAACCTTGCGCCGCCTTTGATCCTCCCGCTAAAGAAGATTTCTTGTTAATCATTCGTCAGCTAGCCGATTCGGGATTCACGGTTTTTGTTAGTAGTCACGACTGGGGAACATCTTTAAATGCCTATGACAAAGTTGTTGCTTTAGATAAAATTATTTTGGCTTCTGGCAGCCCTAAGGAAGTTCAAGAAAAACTTAGTTCAATTAATTATTTGAGGTGGAAGTTATAGGTTTGATACATATTCAAATATTCTTATCCAGCATTAAGTTGATTAGAACAATTTTGGCAGAGACCAAAGTACTCAAGAGTATGAAACAAAAGTTGAAATTTTTTAGAAGTTTTTTTCGACAGATCCATCGTTTTCACCGGACATCCCTTCAAGCGTGTGGTGTCTCCACAGCTTACGCAAGTTAAATGATGGATATCTCTTTCAACTGGCGCATAAAGAACCTCACCATTGGGAAGATGTCTGGAACGAATCAACCCTTGTTTTACTAGTGCTTGCAGGTTTCGATAGACCGTGGTCAGTCCCATTCCCTTTTCACAATGATGAAGTTGTCTATGCAGTTCTTGCCCACTCAATTCATCAGCACATTTCTTAAGTTCATGGAGCAGTTGCTGTTGTCGTTTAGTGATTTCAGGCTTATTTGTATTCATAAGCAAGATCTTAACTTGATCTCTTTTTCTGACCATACTGAAACATTGGCTTAATGTCTTTTTTCAATACAAATTGGTGGATAATTCCTCTTTTGATAACTTCCTTTTCAGGAATACTTTGCCCTGCCATGGGCACTGTATTGATCACTCATAAAAGGCTTCTTCAAGTTAATTTAATTTCGCATTGTGTGCTGCCAGGTCTTGCTTTGGCTATGGCGCTTGGTTTGGATCCTTCTATTGGTGGAGTCATCAGCGGCTTGGTAGGAGCTATTGCAGCAGAAAGCTTGACAAATAAAAAAAATCAAAATTATGAAGTGATTATGAATACAATTCTTGCTGGTTCGATGGGACTCGGTGTTTTGCTTATCCCTCTACTTGGTATCAGGATTGATTTGGAGGCTGTTTTATTTGGAGATTTATTAACTGCAAATTTGAGTGATCTGCTACGAACTGTAATCGCGTTCTCGGTATTTATTTGCTTGATGCTTTTTGGTTACGACAAGCTAGTTCATATTGGTCTTGATCCAGAAGGAGCTGCTTCAAGTGGAGTTAATGTATCTTTTTTAAATTTGGCTCTTGGTTTTACTACGGCACTTGTCATCGTAAGCTCAATGTCTGCAGTTGGAGTCATCCTTGTAATTGCGTTACTTTCAACCCCAACTTTATTGGGGTTACATAAAGCAAGATCTTTATGGATTGCGATGGTTAGATCCTCCATATTTGGATTAATTTTATCTCTTATAGGTTTTTCGCTGGCTATGATTTTGAATTTGCCTCCTGGACCTTTCATTAGTGTTCTTTGTGTTATTTCTTTGATTCTTATACCTAACAATAGATAGATTTAATTTTATGCTTATTGCTTCTAAGAGGTGCTTTTGGGATGGATGAAAAGAGATAGCTTCTTAAAGATCAAGAAATTTGAAAATGGTAACGATATGGTTTTGAATTCAATAAAATGTAGATTAATTCGATATTTTCCACCCTTTCATTGATTAACTCATGAAGAGAACGCAACTCAATGTAAGTATTGACCCAAAACTTTTAGAAAAGATTAAAGAGAGTGCAAGGATTTCGGGAAAATCATTGGTTAGTTATGTCTCCGATTGTTTTGTTAATCAAATACAGAACTTGCCAGTTGAATCGATAGATTCTCGATTTCACATGATTGAACAAAGACTGCAATCAATAGAGAAGAAACTTGACTTTCCAGTTTATGAAAGCTATGTCAAACCATCTTTTACACCTCATGAATTGCAGAATTTTAATGAATTCATTAAAGCTGTTTTCAGTAAAGAATTAAAAAGGAAGGGATATAGATCAATGAAAGAAGCATGGAATGATTTTATAAATCATATAAATTGTTTTGAACAGTGGAATGAGACATGTTCTTTTAGGCTTAAAGAGTCTCTTTTTATTGAACATGCTGATCCTTTAACAAGCGAAGAAATCAATCACCTTAAAGAAGGACAAGTATGTCCTCAACCAATCCGAACAGGGATCATTAATTGGATCAACAATTCAAATAGGGGAGAATGTTGTTGCTCCGATAAAAAGTTTCCATCACAGCAACAAATTTGTGAAAAGGGTTCAATACTTGTTGAAGATATATATTCTTAGATCAATTAAGATCAATTTCTAAAATCAATCAAATCCTAAGTTGTTATAAAAAACATGGGATTAATTTGAGAACTTTGTAGATATATTGCAAAGATTTTATATCAAACTTTAAATTCTTAATCAATTCAAGACTAGTTAGGGTTGATATGGGTTGCACAAGGCATCCATAATTTACCCATCTTGTGGACACCAACGCATCCGATCTTTTTGGCTTTGATCTCTGCCTGAGCTTTAGTTGGATATGCATATATATTTTTTGAAGACGGAGAATTAGAACGATTTATTGACTCCTGAATAGCATTATGTTCTGGACTCCATACCTTTAGACCCATGGTTGTTATCCCTGCAGAAAATATTCCCATTCCGACTATTGAGGCATTTACTACTCCCATCGCTACAGAACCAATAGAAACGACACCCATCGGAACAATTCCAATGCTAATAATCCCCATGGGAACAATTCCAATAGAAATGAATCCAAGTGGTGCTATGCCAAATGCAATTTTTTTTGGTTTGCTTCCACAATGAGAAAGCCCTTCGGTCTCTTTTTGATTACTGCTATTTTTTGTTGTCATTTAGTGTTCAAAATTTAGTGATGGTGGTGATGCCCTTTGTTCGACTTGTTATGTTCTTTCTCTCCATCAGGAGAATGACTTTTACAAGGCATCCATTTATCACCCATTCTATGAGCCCCAGTACAATTGAAATCCTTTGCTGCTTTTTCGGCCTCTCTTTTTGTCTCAAAAAGAGCGGGAGTACCTTGATTCTGAGAATTATATGAACATCCTATTAGTGAAAATGATAGGGAAATAATAATTGTAGAAAGAATAGGCTTGAGCTTGTTCATTTCTCTAGTCAAGGCTAGTATACCTAGCTTCTAGCCTAGGCAAGCCTAGAGCTTTGTCATTTAGTATTTCAGGAAATTTAAAACAAATAAGTAATTAAATAATCCAACTATTCTTTGCCTTTCCCTTTTGAGACTGGGTTTTGATACGGATTGGTGCTCAGCTTTTTCTGAAAATTTTCACGACAAAGAATAAATACAATTTTATGTATCTAAAAGCACACATTATATATTTTTGGCAAGCTCGAGAAGCTACTTTCATAGCATATTAATAGTTTTGCTAGTTTTGCTAGTATTTTAGGATCTATGAAAATCTTTACTCAATTACTCTTAATCCCTTCTGTCTTAGGTCTCATGACGCCAATGGCTGTTCAAGCAGGAGGTGAGAAGCACAAAGGTCATCATGATCACCATGGTAGTCATATGAATATGGGAGATTCATACCCCTCAACTATGTTTATGGGTAAAACGACTTTTGTTTTGGGTGAAGTAGATGGCGTGAGCGATTCTGGAATGGGTGGAATGGGTGGAATGGGTGGAATGGGTGGAATGTCTACTGCTGACGAAAAGGATGGAACAGTTTTTCATTATGATACAAAGTTAATGTTTATGACCAGTTTCACAGGTCAAGACATGCTTAAAACTGCTGTTCGTGTAGGTAATTTTGGCATGATGGAGCCTTTTGGAATGATGGGTGAGGCAAGATTAGATACTGCTTTTAGTAGTAGTGATTCGTTAGAACTTCACAAGGCTTATTATCAGTTCCCTGTTGGAGATGACATTCGTATAACTTTTGGGCCCAAGCTCCGACAGGATGATTTACTTGGCGTGTGGCCTAGTACTTATCCAGGTGATGGGGTTTTGTTTGTCTTGAATCAGGCAGGTGCGAATGATACTTATTCAAAAAAGATGGGAGCGGGTGCTGGAATTACTTGGTCCCATGAAAAATTAGTTGCCTCTGCACTTTTCGTTTCAGAAGATGCATCAAATTCTTCGATTGGCTTTTTAGCTGATGAAGGTAAAGACCACATAACAACTCAGTTGGCTTGGGTTGATGAGAAATTTACTCTTGCCGCTGCATACACTCAGGCTGACAACGGGAATACTGACAATTCTCCTGATACTAACGATTACGCTTCTTTTGGAATAAGTGGGAGCTATCAATTTGGAGATGACTATAGTTTGAGTGCAGGAATGGGATGGAAAAATCCTGATAATGAAGATAGTCCTGATACTGCGATGAATAAGGTGGAGGATGGCAATACATGGTCTGTTGGATTCTTATGGAATGATGCGTTTATTGAGGGCAATAAGCTTGGTTTTGGCATTGGAACAGCCGAAACGCATAGAGATGACAGTGGATATGATGATCCTTTGGCTATGGAAGCTTTTTATGATTTCATAGTGAACGATAGTGTCACAGTTACTCCAGCTATCTTTGTTATCGAGAAAGATGGTAAAGAAGACGTTAATGGGGTTTTGGTGAGTACTACTTTCAATTTCTGATTCTACTATTGATTTTCACTTCGATTTATCTACTTGAGTAGACAATATCAGAGTCATAACCTCAATTTTAGTGATATTACTTCTGAAGAGTTAAAACAATGACTTTTTTACCTAGAGACCTATTATCAATTGAAAAGGGTTTGAAATCTTAATTATGACTAAGGCTTCTAAATATATTTTGATTATAGTTTTTGCTTATCTGATTCAAGTTTTTTCTCAACCAGTCTATGCTTGTGTTGAAGGCTTGAGATGGGGGATGGATTTGCCGAACGTAGAGAGTCATCTTGGTGTATCTTTAACTCCTATCAAAGCAAAAACAAATCAGAATTTGTTTGAGGCGAAAGATGTTCAAATAAGTGGTTTACCTGTAGAGGCGCTTCGAGTTCGAATTGAGAAGCACGATGGATTAAAACAACTTGCTTATGAAATTGATAATGAAAATATGACTGAAGTTTTAGCAGGATTACGTTATCGTTTTGGTCCCCCAGTTGGAACAAATGTTGATGTTGAAAAGGGGTCTTCTCAACAACAATGGCTATGGCATACAGGTGAAGATGTGATTGTTGCAGTTAAGAGCAATCAAAGGCCATTTCTACTATCTTATCGTCCATCACTTTTAGATCCTTCATCCCTCTAGGAGAGATATTTTTTAAATAGTGGAAGTTAAAAAAACTTCTTTATAGTTTATTTAGTAATTTTTACCGAAGTTTGATTGCTGTTTAACAAGTTCAAAGAACTCCTGCTTCAAGCTAGCATCATGACGAAAATCACCTCTGACAATTGAGTTGATCATGCTGGTTTCAGGCTCTTTTACTCCTCTCCATTTCATACAATAATGTTGAGCCTTCACAAGTATCGCTAGGCCTTTGGGTTCACATAAACGTTCAATTTCATCAGCAAGTATCATTACTGCTTCTTCTTGAATATGTGGCCTAGAAAAAACCCAATCAGCTACTCTTGCAAACTTCGAAATTCCAATTACTTTCTCTCCTGGCTTTATGCCTATCCAGCAATCTCCTAAGATAGGAACAAAGTGGTGAGAGCAAGCAGATCTAACAGTTATTGGTCCAAGTGTATAAATCTCATCTAAATTTCTATCGTTAGGGAAATTCGTGACTTTTGGTTGAGGGTGATATCTGCCTTTAAATACTTCATTTATATACATTCTGGAAACTCTTTCTGCAGTCTCTTGAGTGTTGTGGTCATTATCAATATCAATCAACAAGGTTTTGAGCAAATCTCTAACTCTTGTGGCGACTTCTCTTTCAAGTGTTTCAAGCTCTCCTGGCTGAATGAAATCAGAAATATTATCGTTTGCATGGAATCTGGCTCCATTTGCTTGAATACGTTCACGAATTATTTCTGAGACTAATTTGCAAGAAATTTGTTCTTTTAAATTATCTTTAATATTCTCATTTGGAGCAGTAGAAGTCATAACCTTTATTTGTAAGGGAAAAAACCGATGACATACATTTAGAGCGCTAAGACCCTAACATATTGAGTTGACTTTCGTTATGAAGAGAATACTTAAGGGGGGGTTCGAATTTTTATCAAAAATTTTTGTCTAAGAGCAGTTTCTTAGTTATTTCAAGCTTTCAAAGTTCCCAAAAAGAGGATGTACCTAATTTAGTGGTTTGTGAATGGATTTACTTTCTACGCAAAATTCTTTATGAATTATTGAGAAAACTTTCACGATCATTGGAATTGAACCACCTACCTAATGATTACTACTTCAAAGGTATTTTTAAATGATTCCTTGGAAAAACTAAAGAGTTTAAAGCTGAGGTGCTTAAATTTTTATTTTTTTATAATCCCTCCCTTTTCAAATTTCTTATAAAGTACATACCCAATGAGGAGCAAAACAATCAATAAAAAGTTTTGATTAAAGATCCCAATTATTAGATAGGCAAATATTGGAACTAATAAAAATCTTTTGGCTGATAGCTTCTCATCAGGAGTTAAATCTTTCCATTCAAGGTACCTTCTCCACTGAAAAACTCTTTTCATCTCTCTTTCTTTAGGTTCTTGCCGATTGAAAAATCTATTAAAGAAAACTCTTAGTTCATCTAAACGGTTCATCTAATTCCACCCATAACAATATTTTTTCCTTTTTTCTAACATAGTTTTATTACCTCCATCAGTTCCAACACAAGTCTTAAATGCTTTAAGTATTAAAGAGTTCTTTTCTTCTACATTAAGTTTTCGGTAACTGCATGAAGTACCAGCGGTACTTGGAAAGTATCTATATTTATCGTCTAAAGCTTCTGGATATAAATAAGTTATTGGCCATGAATATTGCTCTTCTCCATGTCCTTCTAATTTTATACCTCTTCCTGCCTCATTTATTTCTACAAGGTGGGAAGGCTTTCCATCCTTACAACGAACTTCTATTCCATCCTGATAAGCGGGATAGAAATAAATACCAGCATTAACAGGTGAGGCTAGTCCAAATATCAGCGGTGCAAGTAATAAGCATTTCATAAACCCATCATGCCGCTTTAACTATCGAATTTCTATAGATGTACCAATCAGCTTTTAGCTTTAACAAATATTTCTTATTAAATACGATTTAATGGAAAAAATACTTGAAGGCTAGTAATTGTGAAATTTTTTTTGCAATTACTGAGATCTTTCCTTTTTATTATTTGTTTTAATTTAAATAATAATAGGAAAATATGTATTAAGAAAGTTTTAATTGATGCCGATGAGTGGAATTGAACCACCGACCTACTGGTTACGAATCAGTTGCTCTACCCCTGAGCTACACCGGCATTAGAATTAAAGTATCATCTTTCAATTTATTTTTGATTAATTCTAATAAGCCTGAATCCAAATTGGATCCTAATTTACGAGCTCGTCTTTTGCAGGAGTCTCAAAATCCTTTTCGTGGATTAAGAAGGGCGGTATGGATAGCTCTTTTTGGGTCGGCTGCCTTAGGATTTTTTATTATGTTTAGCAAAATCATTACTGGAGATACTGTCTCTATTTTTGATTTTGGAGTCCAAACCTCGGCGTTAATAATTCTTGGTTTTTTATTATTTAAAGATAGAAATAAATCAGAAAAAGACTAGGATTTTAGTTTTAGTTACTTAAATATAGTTAGGTTTTAACGTGTCCTGATTGAGTTAGTTAGTTAGTTAGTTAGTTAATTTTCTTCTTTGTGTGACAAGTTTGAAGGCTTCTATTTGATCCCCTTCTTCCCAGTTTGCAAATCGATCACAACCAATGCCACATTCGAAACCTGTGGATACATCTTTAACATCGTCTTTGTTTCTTTTAAGAGAATCTAAATCGCCCTCAAAAACTATTTGCTTGCCTCTGTTGACTCTCACACGGCAATTCCGCTGTATTTTTCCATTTGTGACATAGCAACCAGCAACGGCACTTTTTCCAATTGAAAATATTGCTCTTACTTCTGCAACTCCAAGACTTTCTTCTATCATTTCTGGTTCTAGCAGGCCCTCCATTGCAAGTTGAATATCTTCTAAAAGCTTATAGATAACATCGTAATCTCTTACATCAACACCATTTGCATCAGCTGCTCGCTTGGCACCTGAGGCCATTGAAGTATTGAATCCAACAATAACGGCACCAGATGCAGCTGCTAAATCAACATCAGTTTCTGTGATTTCTCCTGGAGCTGAGAGTAGTACTCTTACTTGGACTTCGTCTTTGGGGAGCTGTTCTAATGAGCCAAGTATTGCTTCTAAACTTCCTTGAACATCAGCTTTAAGGATGATATTTAATTCTTTGAGTTCACCTTCACTTGCTTGACCAGATATCGAAGAGAGTGATACTCGTCTAGAGGCCATTTGCTGAGCAAGTCGAGCTGCCCTAGCATCTGTGGCACGCTCTCCAACCACGGATCTTGCTGCTTTTTCATCTGGATATACCTCGAACTCATCACCGGCTGTTGGGACTTCACTGAATCCAAGAGCTTCTACAGGACAAGATGGACCTGCTTCTTTAATTCTAGATCCATTTTCATCAACCATCGCTCTTACTTTGCCAAGGACTGGTCCAGCTGCTACGACATCTCCAGACTTAAGCGTGCCGTTTTGTACTAGTAATGTTGCGACAGGACCTTTTGCTTTATCTAAGTGGGCTTCTATTACAGTTCCTTTCGCCAACCGATCTGGGTTAGCTTGTAGGTCTTCGACTTCAGTTACTAAAAGAACCATTTCTAAAAGTTTGTCAATATTTTCGCCTTTAATTGCGCTAACGGGAACCATAACAACGTCTCCCCCCCATTCTTCAGATAATAAATCTTGCTCTGATAATTCTTGTTTTACACGGTCAGGAGATGAACCTTCTTTATCAATTTTGTTAATTGCTACGACAATGGGGACTTTTGCTGCTCGTGCATGACTAATAGCTTCAAGGGTTTGAGGCCTAACGCCATCATCAGCGGCTACAACCAAAATCGCTACATCTGTAACCCTGGTGCCTCTAGCTCTCATAGCTGTGAAGGCTTCATGTCCAGGAGTATCAAGAAAAGTTAGTTTTTTAGTTGATCCATCATGTTCAGTTTCAATTTGATAAGCACCAATATGTTGAGTAATGCCACCAGCCTCTCCTGCCGCAACCCTTGCTTTTCTAATAGCATCTAATAAAGATGTTTTTCCGTGGTCTACATGGCCCATCACTGTAACGACAGGTGGCCTTCTTATTAAGTGTTTCAAATCTCCCTCTTCAATCATTTCAACTGTTTTTTTTGCAGCCTCTTCAACATCATCTTGAAGAACAGGTACTCCAAATTCCTCAGCAACTGTTTCGATTGTTGTTAGATCTAATGATTGAGTAACAGTTGCAGTAATTCCTTTGAAAAAGAGTGATTTTATGATTTCAGAACTTTCAACGCTGAGCATGTCGGCTAGTTCTTGAACAGTGAGATTATCCTCTGGAACTACAATCATTTCTGGCCTTACAAGTTTTGCTTCTCTTGCGGCCCTTAATTCCATGGCGCGTCTTCTTTGCCTTTGACGCGTGGTTTCTTTCTTACGCTTTTTAAGTGCAGTTAAAGGCTTTCCATTGTTTTTCTTGCCAGATTTAGGCTTTGATGGTCGAGCCAAGCTGGCGGAAAGAACGACAGCTTGCTGTTCCCCTGCGAACCCGCTTGTTTCTGAAGTTAAAGCATCATCGTTTTCTCCAATGATATGAACTTTTTGACGCTGTTTTTGCGGCGATTTATTTCTTAAAGCATCAAGTTTTGCACTGTCATCCCAGTCTGGCCTTCCTGTCCTTCTTGGAGCAGTAGCTCCACCTGGTCTATGTGCTGGCTTTTTAGGTGCTGCTGGAGCGGGCCTATTTACCGGAGGTCGGGCTCCTGTTGAGTTTTCTCGTTTCGGCTTAGGACTATTGGCAGCATCAGATTTTCTTTGAGGGATACTTGGTCTGGCTTGGGGCTTTTGCAATTGCATCAATTCACTTGGTGCAACTGGCTTTCTCATTCCAGATGGAACACCTGTCCGATTACCAGATCGAGTTGGACCACCAACTGTTCTAGTGGAAATTCCAGGTCTATTTTGCCCCCCGCCTCTATTTGGAGGTCCAGAACGAACTGGCCCACCTGGACGATTATTAGCCCCTGGACGATTTTGACCTTGAATAGGTCGATTTACTCCTACTCCTCTGTTAGGACCTGGTCGGTTTGGCGCCCCAGGTCGACTGGGACCTACTCCTCGATTGCTGGAACCGGGTCGGTTTGATAATCCTTGACGGTTTGATGAGACTGGCTGTTTTGGTGCTCCAGGTCTCGATGGCATTAATGGTTTATTTCTTACCTCGTTTGCCTGAGGTTTAATAACAGGCTTTTCTCTTCGAATAGGTGCACCTACTAATTCAAGAGTATTACCTTTGGTTGGAGGCTGAGGAGTTCTTGAAGTTAAATTTTGTTTGTTTTGATTTTTGGTTCTTTGAAAATTGCCTGGGCCAACTTTTTTAGGAGAAATCTCATCTTGATTAGTCCTTGGCTTTAGCTTCTGATTATTAAATTGTGATTGTTTTTTTTCTTGAATATTTACTTGTGGTCTGCTTGGTGGTGCTAGCGGCCTCTTTGGTTGTTTGGGATAGTTGGGTTGAAGCTGATTTATTGGCTTTTTAGGTAATTCTGTATTTTTTGGAGGGTTGTTGAATTTAGGATCTGTTTTTTGCTCGGTAGGCTGTGACTTTCTCTCTGTTTTGGGTACAAGCTTAGAAATAGTTGGCTTTATTTCTTTTCTAGGTTTGGGAGGTAAAGGTTTGTTTGGTTTAGAGGGTGCTGTTACTTGTGGATTTTCAGTAAGTTTGTTTTTTAAAATCTTTTGATTATTAGATGAAGTTGATTCTTGAGATTGAACTGAAGTTTGGTTTGGCTTTGAGAGTATATTTAATTTTTTATCTGAATTCTCTGATTGGAAAGAAGCATTTTCCTTAATTTCAGTCTTTTGATTTTTTTGTGTTTTAGTGGAATTTTTTTTAACTGAAAGGATTTCTTTATCTAATTTTTTATTTGGTTTATTTGTTGTTGCTTTTGTGGCAGTACTTTTTTTTAGAAAATCTTTGATTTGATTTGCTTCAAGATTGCTAATGGAACTGCTATGGCTCTTTGCAGCTATAGAAAGTTTTCGAGCTGCATCTAGCACATCTTTATTGTCAAGGCTTAAGTCCTTGGACAATTCATAAATTCTGATTTTTCCGCTGCTGGTCATTAATGTTGTACTTGAACTTTAGATTTGGTTTTGAGTTAGGTGTGTTCTCTTCATGAACATCATGCCTCAGTATCTGAATCAATGCAGGTATTAAGTTGTTTTTGGAGCATATTGAAAAAGCTTGAGTGAATCTCACATCTCAAGGCTTTTTGTAATCGTTTTCGCTTCAAAGCTACCTCAAAGCATGATTCAGTTGGACATAGATAGGCTGATCTTCCCATCCCGCCACAAAGAACTACTCCATTCTGAAAATCTCTAGTAACTTTTAAAAGACACTTGCGATCAAGTACTTTTTTGCAAGCTACACATCTCCGCAGAATGGGATTTTGACTCACCGGGTTCCTTCCTCTTCTTGAATTAATTTATCTTCGCTATCATCAGACACTTCGGTTGTTTCTTCAATATTGTTTTCAGCAGATTCAGGTTCTGTTTCATCTGGATCAATATCTGATAATTGATCATTTTGGAAATCTTCTTCGTCTTCAGGTAAGGGATAGAGCTCTCTTAATCGAGCATCTTCTTCAGCTCTAGCAGCTTGTTCAGCTTCCAATCTTTTCTCAGCTTCTCTCTGTAACGACTCTTCTTCTTCTCTTTGAGAAATTAATTCTGCAACTTCTGAATCTTCAGTGGCTTGATCATATTCCTGGGAATTTTTGATATCTATTTTCCATCCAGTAAGCCTTGCAGCAAGTCTTACATTTTGTCCTTCTCTACCAATGGCAAGACTAAGTTGATCAGGGGGGACTAATACATGAGCATGCTGTCCTTCAGGATCTACAAGTCTGACCACTTCAACTCTTGCAGGGCTTAATGAATTACAGATGTATTGAACCGGATCAGACGACCAACGAATGACATCTATTTTTTCTCCACGAAGTTCATTAACAACTTGCTGAATTCGAGCTCCTCTAGCACCGATGCATGCTCCAACTGGGTCCACCTCTCTTTCAATACTATCAACTGCTACTTTTGTTCTTGGACCTACAGCTCTTGAGGGTGGATTCGCTTCACGAGCAACAGCAACAATACGCACTGAACCTTCTTGTATTTCCGGTACCTCGTTCTCAAACAAATAGACCACCAGGCCAGCATTTGATCTGCTTACAAAAAGTTGAGGACCGCGCCTAGGAATTTCACTAACTTCTTTGAGGAATACTTTGAATGTTGCATTTGCTCTGTAATTATCATTTGGCAATTGATCTCTTCTTGGAAGCTCTGCTTCGACCTCTGGTCTCCCTAGCCCTGAGCTTACAGCCATAATTACTGACTGCCTCTCAAATCTTATGACCCTGGCAGTAAGAACTGGATCTTCTAAATCAGCAAATTCCTCTTGAATCATTCTTCTTTGCTGATCTCTTAATTTTTGTGCCAATACCTGCTTGGTTGTAGATGCAGCCATTCTTCCAAAATCTTCTTTTTCTGGAGTCACATCTAAAACAACTGTATCTCCAACTTGAGCGTCATCAGCAACCTGCATAACTTCTGCTATTGCTATTTGATGATCATCGCTTTCAACCTCTTCGACTATTATTTTACTTGCTAAAACTCTGTAGCCTTCCTCCTCTAAATCTAAACCAACATCAAAATTACTAAAATAATCATCTTCAAAAGGATCTTCACTGATACCTAAGTATAGAGTCCTTCGATATCTTTCATAACCTTTTAAAAGTGCTTCTCTTAAAGCAGCTTCGACAACTTGTGATGGAAGTTTTTTTTCCTCACTAATGTCTTCAATTAAGTTATTTAAGCCTGGGAGTAAAACAAGAGCCATCGATGATGGGATATAGAGATGAGAATGATTGGGTTAGATAGTTAATATCTAAATTTTAACCAGAAGGTGTTGTAAGTCGGACTTCAATAACGTCTTCGACTGGGATTCGGTGAACTTTACCCTTTTGATTTATTTGAAGATCATTATCTGACCTTTTTAGAAGCAAACCAGTTGTTTTTTGTTCAATTTTTTTTAAATCCTGATAAGTAACTTCAATTGGAAAACCTTTAAAAATTTGAAAATCTTTTTCCTTAGTTAAGATTTCACCAACTCCTTCGCTACTAATTTCTAAAGTAAAAGGTTGATTAATGATAGATGAATTTTGAATCGCTTCATCAATATATTCACTAAGCATAGAGCAGTCATCAATAGTGACTTTCTTGTCAGGATTTTGGTGTCGAATATTGACTTGAATTGATAAGGGATTTAGATGAGTGAACATCTTGAAATCACTTACAGCAAAGCCATTCTTAGATGCTGACTTTGCTGCGAGAACTCTCAATTCTGTAACGGTTTGATTAGACAAAAGGCAGAGTCGAATTCGGGCGATCGGCCCGAGCGGTTTAAGTTTTGACCTGCCTCTATTTAAAGAGGTACCGTCAGGCAATTAAATATTACTAGATAAAGGTTTCGGTTACCTCTAAAATTGGGTTCTTATTATTTTGGATTGATATACCTTATTGTTTTTGAAAGTTTTGGCTCGTTATGATCAGCTTTAAAAAGTTAGCAATCATTTGGAGAACGACCAAAAAATTTTTTATTGCTTCAATTCTATTTTGCTTTTTGTTTGCTCCATTAGCTGCATTAGCCTTAGAAGATTTTGACATAAGTGAATCGCATAGTTTTGTTGCCAATGTTGCAAGTAAGGTTTCACCATCGGTAGTAAGAATTGATATTGAACGGGAAATTCAAGCAGACGAATTTGAATCTGATTTACTTGACCCATTGTTAAGAGATCTTTTAGGAGACTTGGGGGGCTTCCCTCAAAAGGAGCGGGGACAAGGTTCAGGAGTAATTATTGACACTTCCGGATTAATCCTTACTAACGCTCATGTGGTTGAAAGAGTTGATCATGTAATGATTACTCTGCAAAACGGTAACCAAGTTGATGGAAAAGTAATTGGGACAGATCAAGTAACTGATTTGGCTTTAGTAAAAATTAAAGAATTTTCTGGTATAAAAAGTGCAAAATTGGGAGATTCAGAAGACATTCAAGTTGGAGATTGGGCAATTGCACTTGGAACTCCTTACGGGCTTGAAAGCACTGTCACATTGGGTATAGTCAGTAGTCTTCACCGAGATATAAACACTCTTGGCTTTTCAGATAAGAGATTGGATTTAATTCAAACTGATGCAGCGATAAATCCTGGCAATTCAGGAGGACCTTTGATCAATTCAATTGGAGAAGTTATTGGAATAAATACTTTGGTGAGATCAGGACCAGGGGCTGGATTGGGATTTGCAATTCCAATTAATCTAGCCTCTAAAGTTACTAATCAGCTGCTCGCCAATGGTGAGGTTATTCATCCTTACCTTGGGGCGCAGTTGGTTTTGCTGAATGAAAGAATAGCTAAAGAACATAATCAAGATCCAAATGCATTGATTTTTTTACCTGAAAGATCAGGAGCACTTGTTCAATCTGTTATTCCTCAAAGTCCAGCTGAGGAAGGAGGCCTAAGACGAGGTGATCTTGTAATTAACGCAGAGGGGAATGCAATTAATGATCCAAGAACTTTACTAATGCAAGTTGAGAATGCTCAAATAGGAAAGCCTTTTGAATTGGAAGTTCTAAGAAATAATAAAGAAATTAATCTTTCTATTAAGCCTGCTGCTTTACCGGGAATAAGCTAAATATTTTGCTACTGTCTCTCGAAAAGGTACGAAAAAATGGATCTCCAAACTCAGATGAAACATGCAGTTGCTCAAGCTGCTGTAGACAAAATTCAAAACGGGATGGTTCTTGGTCTGGGTTCTGGCTCCACAGCAGCATTGATGATTGAGGCTCTTGCTCAGAAAATAAAATCAGGAGTAATTAAAGATGTTGTTGGTGTAACTACATCTTTTCAGGGCGAAGTGCTTGCTGCCGAATTAGGAATACCACTTAAATCTCTATCTTCTGTCTCACAAATTGATCTTGCAATAGATGGAGCAGATGAAGTTGATTCTAGCTTTCAGCTAATTAAAGGTGGAGGCGCTTGTCATGTGCAAGAAAAACTTGTAGCTGCTTTGGCCAAAAAATTTATAGTTGTTGTTGACTCAACAAAAATTGTTGAAAGATTAAATCTTGATTTCAAGTTGCCAGTAGAGGTTTTACCTTCCGCTTGGAAACAAGTAAAAAAAACCTTAGAAGATTTGGGTGGAGTAGGGCAACTTAGGATGGCCCAGAAAAAGGCTGGACCAATTGTTACTGATCAGGGTAACTTGATTCTTGATTTAACCTTTCAGAATGGTATTGATCAACCAGAACAACTTGAAAGTCAAATTAATAACATTCCAGGTGTTCTTGAAAATGGACTTTTTGTAAATCTGACAGATGAGGTTTTAGTTGGAAAAGTTGAAAATGAAGTAGTTGTTGTTGAATCACTTAGCAAGATTTAGAGTCTCTAATTAATATTGATTCTGCGTGGCTATGCAACCCCTCGCTATTAGCTAAATGCACTATGGCATGCTTAGTTTCATCAAAAGCTTCTTGAGAGAAATCTATAAGTGATGTATTTTTCATAAAGGTTTCCACCCCAAGAGCACCAGCAAATCTTGCAGTACCCGAAGTTGGAAGGGTATGATTTGGCCCTCCGAGATAATCTCCAACAGCCTCAGGGCTCCATGAGCCCATAAATATTGCACCAGCATTTCTGATGTTTTTTGATAATTCCTGAGGATCGGTTACAAGTAACTCAAGATGTTCGGGAGCAAAGCTATCACTTAACTCTATGCAAGCTTCTAATTCATCACAAAGAACTATTAAACCCCAATCTATAATTGACTTTTTGCATATTTCATATCTTGGATGATTGATTAATTGACGTTCAAGTTCTGCTGGTAATTTTTTCGATAATTCTTTATTGGTAGTTATTAGTATTGCAGATGCTAAAGGGTCATGTTCTGATTGGGCTAGCATGTCAGATGCAACATGTTCCAATTTTGCTGATTGATCAGCAATGATTAGAATTTCACTTGGTCCAGCTAAAGAATCAATGCCTACTTTTCCATAAACATTTTTCTTGGCCAATGTTACATATATATTTCCTGGTCCAGTAATTACATCTACTTTTGGAATCGATTCAGTTCCATTAGCAAGTGCACCAATAGCTTGAGCACCTCCAATACGAAAAACTTTGTTTATACCAGTAATATGTGCTGCAGCTAAAACGGTTTTGTTTAGTTCTCCTTTAGAGTTGGCTGGAGAAACCATTATGGTTTGATTCACTCCTGCTACGTATGCTGGAATAGCATTCATTAGAACAGTGCTTGGATATGCCGCTCTACCACCAGGTACATATATTCCCGCTTTTTCAACTGGACGCCATCTTCTCCCTAGTGATTCTCCATGCACCCCCTTGTAATTGATATTTTTTGGAATTTGAAGTCTATGAAATTTTTCAATTCTTTTTTTTGCTAATAAAAGTGAATCTTGCAAAGCCTTAGGTGTCTCTTCCCAGGCTTTCAATATTAAATCTGATGGTACTTGCAATTCTTCCGCAATAAATCCATCAAAGCGAGAAGTGTATTCTTTAAGAGCTTCATCACCCCTCTCGCATACGTTTTTAAGTATTTCATTAACTACCTTTATGGCTTCGTCTTGAACGTTTCCCGATGTTCTATCAGTAATTCTCTTCAGCTCAAGCTTAGCCTGATCGATATTGTTAGCTATTTTTATAATTGATTTTTTTGAGAGGTTTTTTTGAACCGCATTTTTATTAATTATTTGCGTCATGAACTTTTGGATAGGTTCAATTTGATTATCTTATGCCTTAATTTTGATTTATGTAGATCTTCTTCATGGTCTTGAGGTAGTGTGGAATAACATTAAGATTAAAACACCAAGCCTCCGTGGCAAATACCAACTCAGCTAAAAAGCGAATTCAAATAGCGGAACGCAACCGCCTTGAAAACAAAAATTACAAATCTACAGTTCGCACGTTAATGAAGCGATGCTTTGTTGCTTGTGGGATCTTTGAAAAAGAACCTGGTGATGAATCTAAAGCAGATCTTCAAAAAACGTTCAATTTAGCCTTCAGTAAAATTGATAAAGCCGTTAAAAAAGGTGTTTTGCATAGGAACACAGGGGCTAATCAAAAATCTAGACTTAGCCTTGCTCTTAAAAAAGTTTTGAAGGAAGTTGTTTGAGAAAAAATAATAAAGGATTTATTATTCAAAGAAGAATATATTTTCTATCTTGAGCGATCAAAAAAGTTCAATAATTGATAGTCACTGCCATATCGTATTCTCTAACTTTGATGAAGATAGAGAAAAAGTTGCAGAAAGGTGGCGATCCCAAGGTGTTAAAGCTTTATTACACGCTTGTGTAGAGCCTTCGGAAATACCGGCTATCAAGTCATTGGCTGATCAATTCCACGAAATGAGGTATTCAGTTGGAGTTCATCCATTAGATGTTCATCACTGGAGACCTGAAACTTTAAATGTTTTAAAAAATGCAGCTCTTGATGATAAGAGAGTCGTTGCGATAGGAGAATTAGGTCTTGATCTTTTCAAGGCAGAAAATTTGAGTGAGCAGCTATCTATCTTAATGCCCCAATTAAAGCTTGCTTATGAATTGAATTTGCCAGTAATTGTTCATTGCAGAGATGCTGCTAAAGAGATGCAAGAAGTCTTCTCGAAGCTTACTGAAGAGAATTGTTGTCCGAGAGGTGTTATGCATTGCTGGAGTGGAAATCTTCGGGAGATGAGAGACTTTCTTGATCTGGGCTTTTACATAAGCTTTAGCGGGAATGTAACTTTCAAAAAAGCGATTGATATCCATGAATGTGCGAGAGAAGTCCCTTCAACAAGGTTTCTTGTTGAAACAGATAGTCCTTTCTTGTCTCCTGTTCCGCATAGAGGCAAGAGGAATGAGCCTTCTTTCGTAAGGCATGTAGTAGAAAAAATTTCAGAGCTTAAAGGTGAAAGCTTTTATGAAATTGCCGAAAAAAGCACTCAAAATGCAAGGAAATTGTTTGGGTTGCCTTAAATATCTCAATTTGCCCTAGTTAATTATCTGATTTGAGTGTAGAATTATACATTGTCTTGCAAAGCGTGGTATCTACGCTTGGCCTTTATTAGGTTCTACCTTTAGTGTCAGTTGGTTCGTTGATTAAGTAAATTCATTTCATAGCTCAGTCTTCTAGGAGATTGTTTTTTTGTTTTTACTTAGGAGAGCTCAATTACTTTTACTAAAGTACAAGTAAAGACATCCCCCCCCGTCCTCTAAATATAAACGCAGGTTCTCGAATGAGCAGAAGCGCGATTCAGGTAGCCAAAGCAGCTACATATCTGCCTGATTTGGTTGAGGTTCAAAGATCAAGTTTTAAGTGGTTCTTGGATAAAGGCTTGATAGAAGAATTAGATAATTTTTCTCCTATTACTGACTATACAGGTAAGCTTGAATTACATTTTATAGGAGCTGAGTACAAGCTTAAGCGCCCTAGGCATGATGTAGAAGAAGCAAAAAGAAGAGATGCAACTTTTGCTTCTCAGATGTACGTGACTTGTCGTTTAGTTAATAAAGAAACCGGAGAGATCAAAGAGCAAGAAGTTTTTATAGGTGAACTACCTTTAATGACAGAAAGGGGAACTTTTATAATAAATGGTGCTGAAAGAGTAATAGTTAATCAAATTGTTCGTAGTCCTGGAGTCTATTTCAAAGACGAGCAAGATAAAAATGGTAGAAGAACTTATAATGCGAGTGTTATTCCTAATCGTGGTGCATGGTTAAAGTTTGAGACTGATAAAAATGATTTGTTGCATGTTCGTGTAGATAAAACAAGAAAAATTAATGCACATGTCCTAATGAGGGCAATGGGTTTATCCGATAATGATGTAATAGATAAATTAAGACATCCGGAGTTTTATAAAAAGTCAATTGATGCTGCAAATGAAGAGGGTATAAGTTCAGAAGATCAGGCTCTTTTAGAGCTTTATAAGAAACTTAGGCCAGGCGAGCCTCCATCGGTTAGTGGAGGTCAACAGTTACTTCAAACAAGATTTTTTGATCCAAAACGTTATGACTTGGGGAGAGTTGGTAGATATAAAATTAATAAAAAATTACGCCTAACTATCCCAGACAATATTCGGACACTTACAAATGAAGATGTTCTATCTACATTAGATTATTTAATAAATTTAGAATTGGATGTTGGCGGAGCAACATTGGATGATATTGATCATTTAGGTAATAGAAGAGTAAGGTCTGTTGGAGAGCTTTTACAGAATCAAGTCCGAGTTGGATTAAATAGACTTGAAAGAATAATCAAGGAGAGAATGACAGTTGGGGAAACAGATTCTCTTACCCCAGCTCAATTAGTTAATCCAAAACCTTTAGTAGCAGCAATTAAAGAATTTTTTGGTTCAAGTCAATTAAGTCAATTTATGGATCAAACTAATCCATT